>JAUSHE010000019.1 GCA_030648435.1 Candidatus Daviesbacteria bacterium | reverse complement strand
TGAGTACTCAAGGGGTGACCTTAAGAAAACTACTTGAAAACTTACCTAACGTCTTTCAATGTCCCTAAAAATTCTTCATTAGATTGCGCTTTGGCCAATCTGTCCAAAAAGATTTCCGTTCTTTCATTCTCCCCTAAAATTCCGATCATTCTTCTCATAATAATCATCTGTTTGTAGATCTCTTCTTTAAATAACAATTGTTCCTGTCTGGTGCCTGACCCCTCAATATCAATAGCCGGATATACTCTGCGTTCAGCCAGTCTTCTGTCCAGGTGCAATTCCATATTGCCCGTACCTTTAAACTCTTCATAAATAAGATCATCCATACGTGAACCGGTATCTACCAGGGCGGTACCAATAATAGTTAAACTACCGCCTTCTTCACAGTTTCTGGCGGCTCCAAAAAAGTGCTTGGGAGGATAGAGCGCTACCGGATCAAAACCACCGGACAGCGTCCTTCCGGATGGCGGTACGGACAAATTATATGCCCTACCCAGCCGCGTAATAGAGTCCAATAAAATAACCACATCTTTGCCCATCTCAACTAGTCTTTTGGCCCGCTCCAGCGCTACTTCGGCTGCAGCTGTCTGGTTTTCTGCCGGCTCGTCAAAATTACTGGCAATCACATCACCTTTAATTGATCTTGAAAGATCAGTCACTTCTTCAGGCCGTTCCCCTACCAAAACAGCCATCAGGACTACATCAGGATGGTTTTTGGCAATGCCTGAGGCGATATCTTTTAGAATAGTGGTTTTACCGGCTTTCGGAGGCGAGACAATCAAACCTCTTTGTCCAAACCCGATCGGAGACACTAAATCAATGACTCTTTGAGAAAGCGGGGTTTTACCTGTCTCCAATTTAATGTGTCTGTTAGGATAAATTGCAGTCAAGTCTTCAAATTTTATTCTTTTAACCGGTCTGCCGTCACTGCCTACTAATTTATCGGCATCTCCACTGTTTACCTTATTAACCTGCAGCAGTCCGAAATACCGTTCTGTTTCCTTAGGCGGTCTGGCTGCGCCTTCCACAAAGTCACCTGAACGGAGCCAGAATCTTCTTATTTGGCTTGCAGAAATATATACATCGCTATCAGAAGGTATATATTTAGGCCGCAGGAACCCATGTCCTTCCGGCATGATATCCAGAATACCGGAGACTTCTTCTGTAGGAACATCCCTGTCCTGTTGATAGCTGTTGTTATTATAGCGGGGTCGGTACGGGCTGTCAGTCCTCAGATTCGCTTCGCTGTCAGCTGTCAGACTGTCTGACGACTGAGAGCTGATAGCTGACGACTGCGTAGGTTTAAATGATTTTGTTACACTAGGCATAGGTTAGAAAATTCAAAATTGAAAATTTGCTTTGAGGCTTACCTATATAGTAAACCATATCTTACTTCTTTTGTCAAGAATCAATAATCCCAGGTTTACCTAACCCAAATTCTTTGATCTTTTAAAAAATGAACTAGTTCTTGTTTCGTTTTGTAACCCCGCAGCAGAGCTGCTGGGTATTTTATGAAACAATAAAAAGATAAAAGTTCCAATCATTAAAACAAATCCGCCCCACTCCAAAAGTTGCGGCCAATAGAAAATTATCACTGTCCCGGTTTGACCTGGCAAAATTTCCCATCCATTAGCCCAATTATTAACCTTGACATGATTTTCTAATCGCTGCAGAGGAAATTCCCTTGGATACAACCATGCCTGCCAACCAGGATCAAAGGACTGGAAAAGACTGAGTGTTTTATTTTGATTATCATTGTTATTAATTTTAACTGTATATAAATACGGGGCTGGGTGATCAACAGATTGTAACGGAACTACCTGAGAAATTACTTGAAAATTAGGTTTTTTAAAAGCAATGTGGGTTAAAAAATCCCATTGAATTGGATAAATAGATACTTTTCCAAGCTCATTAACAGTCTCATCTTGGTTAAATGACCAATTATCAAAATGGAGTGTGTATCCGGTACCAAATTCTTCCATTGGAGGCTGAAAGAAATAATAAGTTTGTAGCTTATTGGATTTTGGCCCGCCTGCCGGACGGGCAGGTAAATATAACTCTAGATCTGCTCTGCGGGCATTTAAGTTTTCTAACCAGAATAGCAGACTATTACCTACCAAATTTCTAGCCTGAACACTTATAAAATATCCCAGATGATGGGGCAGCTGGGACAAAATAAATCTAGCACTACAGTTACTGGCATGCCTCGACCTCAATCTCAATAACTGTTGAGATTCAACTATTTCATTTGATACTTCTCCAACAAATAAGTTTTGACTAAATCCTAAGTAATCGCAATTTACATTATTGGTAATCTGTTGCTTAGATGGGTCGATTTCTGCGCTATATAAACTTTTAACCTTAGGTATTCTAATTTGTAACAATGAGCCATCAAAACTCACTTTAGGAATAGTAAAACCTGCTTCTTCCAACTTCGTCTGATCAAACCAAGGTTGAGGTTTACTAATCTGATAAGGTAAATCCAATTGGTAGTTTGCTACTTCTTTAGGCACATTACTACTTAAAATAATCTCTTGATCGTTTTCTTCAATCCAATAAGGATGGGGCGATGACGATTGATTGGAGAATAGCTCTCTAAAAGGATAATAAATATCAGTTTGATACTGTTCACTAGCTTGCGTTAAAGAAATATAGTCCCCCACTGCAGAGAAACCCTGATCAACATCTCCCCATTTGTAAACCGGGCTAATTACCGGCAAATTAGAAGCAAGTGAGACAAATTTTTGTACATAGTCAGTGTTTTGTACTCTAAAAACTAAAATATTATTAAACTTTTGACTTCGTGTAATTTTGCTAGAACCCTTAATCAAAGATAAAAATTGCTCTTGATAGGTTGACTTGGCAGACGATACATCAACTACATCCTGATCTAAAATTATCCAGTTAACTTTATATTTTGCTAGAACCGATTCAAATAAAGGTAAATTTTGTGAATAAAGCGCATGCGATGCCTCCCAATAAAAACCCTCATTTGTAGGGATCCAACGGTCAAATTCTCTGTTTAAAATAGGTTGGCGCAGTCCAAACCAAACAAAACCAGCCCCTTCGTAGCCCCAGTTATAATAAGTCCAACCCCAAAAAGTATTCATAGGCAAATAAGCAATTCGCTCAGTTGGATCCTGGCTCTCAAACCAATTAAACATTTCAAAATATTCATTCGGGATCTTCACTTTCATCTTGTAGTTAATCAGGTTGCCGGAAAACAGTGGCCACATAAAATAAATTAAGGCGGAGGTTAACCATACTAAAATCAGCATGGTAAGAAATACGCTAATTTTTCTGCCTAATCTGGAAATATTAGAAAAGACAAAGCTAACGGTAAAAGAAAAATAAATAACATAGGCAAAAGC
This sequence comes from Candidatus Daviesbacteria bacterium, assembly GCA_030648435.1. Taxonomy (GTDB): domain Bacteria; phylum Patescibacteriota; class Microgenomatia; order Daviesbacterales; family UBA10151; genus UBA10151. The sequence continues at coordinate 12,483 of JAUSHE010000019.1, read as the reverse complement.
CAGCATTATAGAAAACTTAGAAAAGAGAAATCTGAGCGCTTCTTTAAAAATAGTATTTTTCGATAGAAGATGGTCATAGATAAATTGAAATAGAAAATTATCATTAGAAATAAAGAAGAACGGAAGCAGTAAAACCGGCCACAGCGCAATGCCTACAATATGCCTCTTAAATATAGCGATCACTAAACCAACCATCGATAAAGCGAAAAAGAAAAGACCGATCAAAACTACTCCTGGTTGTTTTAAGTGAGTATCCCAATCTTTTAATATATAGCCAAACTGATCTTGTGTATTGTTGTACTCTCCCCACTCAAACAGGAAATTCTTAAGGATAGCTGTATCAAATATACTTCCATAATTTTTCCCGACTTGAAATGCCCTTGCTGAAAATTGTGAATGTATTTTGGATTCAACCACAGTATTACCATAATTTACAACATAATAAATATTTGGCAGAATCCAGAAAGAATTAATTAATAATGTTAAAACCAGTAATAAAAAACCTTTCTTGAACTTCTTTTTGATGATAGATAAAGTAGCTATAAACAGCGCAAATACTACAAAAAAAACATAAAATAAAGTTGGGGTGTGAGCAATTGGAGCTGTAAACAAAGCTACTATAGCAAATAACAACAGGTTTTTCTTCCCGCCACTCAATATATATTTTGTAGAAAAAAGAAAAATCCATCCTAAGGTGGCGAAGTGAGTAGCAAACATTTCTAAGGGTAAAACATACGTTTGGAGAGTAGCCAGATTTAATAAATAAAATAAAGCAGACAAAAAGGCTACTTTCTGATGTTTAATCAGTTCTTTTATAAAATAATACACTCCCAATACTCCAACTATTAAAGTTAGAAAAAAATAGCCATACCTTAGAAAAGAGGTGGGTAAAACTAAGGAACTTAAATAATATATTATTAGCCTGGGTATTTCTGCCGCCTGAGCTTGAGCTGGCGCCGCCCCTAAACCCTGATGTTCCTGCCAAACGCTAAAAATTCTTTTGAAATACTCCGGAAAATCAAATTCGGGATGAAGAGTATCCCAGCCTGATAAATAGGTCCCGGGGACATAGTTCTGGATCGCTATTACCACCACTACAAATAAAAGAAGACCGGGAAAAATTAAATGCCGAATGTACTTAAAATTTAATTTCATAGACAAATAAACTATCCCCATCAGGTAAATTATATTGTTTAATTAACCCTATCTTCTCAGGACTCAAGTGAATTAAATATTCCTTTAATTGTTTCAGTACAGCTAAATGGCGCAATGCACCCTCCGGACCAAAACTTTTATCCGGAATCAAAACATAATCAAAATAGGCCAAATATGCTTCCATTTTTGATGTTTCACTAAACGGACTTAAATCATAAGGAGCCCAAAATTTTATAAAAGCATCTTTCTGTTCTCTCTGGTACAATTCTAAATTTTTCGCATTAAGCTCATTTTTATCTACTAATACCAGTATCTTTGTTAGTGTATCAGGATTTTTTGAACCTAAATCAGTAATTATTTGTTTCTGAGGCCAGGTTATTGTTTCAAACTTAGGGGCTAAATATCCGCTGGTATTTTTACCTAAGTTAATATAATCAACCCAACCTATTACAGGTAACTTAATCGCTCTTTGATAATCTATTTCACTAGGGTTAAATGGTACACCAAATGATAAACAAAAAAAGTACAGAGAATAATAAAAACCAACCAGAAAAGTTATTAAAATCCCTAAATACTTATTTTTATCGATAATTTTCACCAGAAAGTATGCAATCGCAATCGAAACAAAAGGAAGTATTGGTAAAATATACCGCGGATCCTTATTAGGGATCAAGGTAAAAATGAGATATATAAAAACAATAACTGCCGTGATTAGAATACCTTCCTTTTTTTTGGAAAAATAAAGTACCGGAATCGCCAATAAAAACAAAACCATCCCTAACCAGGTTAAATGAAAGTTAGTTAAAACCTGCAAATAATAAATAAAATTCTGCAAGCTAAATAGCACTTGAGGATCAGCTGTTTCAGCTGATAAACTCACTGTTGCCCGGTTTAATATATTGGTAAAATTCACAAAATACCAAGGCAAACTGATTAAAACTATTATACCAAACGATAGGCTTAAATTTTTTAGACGGGATAGCTTAGATGAAGCTATAATAGGAATTAGTAAATAGACAATTGCCACCCATTTAGTTAAAAGTGCAAAACTTAAAAAGATCGCTGCAAACAGTGAATTTTTTAAATTAGAGAATTTTTCTGATTTTTCCAAAAAATATAAACTAGCTAAGATCAAAGCTATTAGCGGTATTTCGAGTAAAAACATCTTAGACTGACCGTAAACAACCGGTAAAAAAGAAAAAAAACAGGCAGTTAATATAGCGACTTTTTCATTATTAAAAAGTTCTTTGGTATAAAGATATAAAAAACTTATTGCCATAAGGAAAAAACCGGTCACCACTAAAGGGCCAATTGATAAAAGAGGACCGGTAAAAATCATTATTAAGGCAGTTATAATATGTACAAGCGGTGGATAATAATCCGAAATCTGAAAAAAATTAACTTGACTTATGCCTTTAAAAAAATCTACAAAGTTCAAAGAGATTAACGTATGCCCGGCTTGATCCCAAGCTAAAGGTGATTTATCAAGCAAAATCCAGATTAAATTAGCCAGGAGATGAAAAACAAGCAGCAGATACAACCATTTCCTCATAATTTTAGTTTAACACCAACAAGGCCGTCCTTAAAGAACGGCCTTGAGGTAAACATAATCTTTCAGAAAAGATTAGTTAATATTACTAAAAACACCTATCCAAGTTTCACCTTGATCTGATGTTTTAACTACTACTAAAGCTCCTGTATTTGCATCTAACTCGTGCATAGTAACAGTTTTACAAGCTTCAGCTCCACAATTAGGGCTACTTGTTGAAGCATTCTTAGCTATCTGTTTAACTTGTCCCTCTGAAACGAAACCTCCTTTTGGATACATATCATATAAAACTGCTCCAGGAGTATAACCTGTAAGTTTGGCAATTCTATTACGATCTGCTGGAGTACTACCATCAGGATAAAGACCTCTTATAATCACAATGTTGTGATTAGCTTCTGGTCCTGGTATTTCCAAATGGAAACTGGCAGAGCCATTTCCTGCAACGTCAATAATCATAGCATTGCCATTAAGCATTGCAAAAGCTCCTTCCGGAACATTAACAGAACTTTCAGGTGTCTGTAAAATAAATTGATTACCTGAATCATAGTGGTAGATATGTCCTTCAGCTGCATCAAATTGAGCTTTGGGAAAATCCCAACCTACTTTTAATACACCTGGTTCAGCAACAATCATTCCTGATCCAAAACCAATGGTATTTTTGAAAATATCTTTGGCTGTATCTACGCTTGCTGCATCTACTCTATCCGGAATTCCCTGAATAGAGAATGAATTACCTGCAATTTCTGCGTCTCCGGCAACTTCAGTTGCTTTAGGTGTAACTGTAGCTGTCGCTGTAGGAGTAACTGTACTCTCTACTCTAGCCACTGTGGTGGGGTTAGCTTCGCCATGAACACGACTATTAATCCCATAAATCCCACCTGCCACTATACCCAAACCCGCAACTCCTCTCAATACTTTTCCTCTAAAATTTGTACCTAATAATATCTTTTCAACTTTCATATTCTGTCACCTCCCTCTTTTAAAAATTCTCTTATCTGCCAAATATAATTGGCGTCTTCTTTTTTATCTTTATTACTTGAGGAAAACTTTCTTAACCTGAATCCAACAGGAAGTAATCCTACCACAGACCAGGCTACTAAAGGTAATCCTGTTCTAGGAAGCTGTTCTGCCGGAGGCATTTGTTTAACAACATTTTGCTGGATACAGAAAGAACTGGTATCTTGATCTACAAGTGATCCTGTTTGAGCTTGTGCAAAATTAACAGGACAAATAATGCCTGCAAATGCTTGATCTACGCTTACTCTGGTTTCTATAAATAAAGGTTGTGATTGACTATTAGCAGCTAATTTGTCAATAGTAAAGTGTATTTGTCCGCCTTGATTTACAGATCCTCCCCTTATATAAGATAATTGGGGGGGTAGTTTATCAGTTACCTCAATATTATTGAGATCATCATTGCCTGTATTAGTTACTATTAATTGAAAGAAAACAGTTTGATTGGGAGCAAATAAATATTGATCTCTGCTTAAATTATCAACATAATTTGCGGAAGATGTCGCCCCTTTAGTTTCTAGTGCTTGAGGGTTAAAGATTTTTTTATCTATGAAAAATCCTTTACCAGGACCTGGTTGTGGAGGTGTATATTGGGCTAGCGCTGACGGAACAGCTAAAAAACTAAGCAACATTAAGATCGCTATCAAAAAACTCTTTCTCATGGTTGTAAACGCATTCTACTATAGGTTGGCAGTTTTGTCAATGGGTAGCTTGAAACCGAGAAATTGTCTTTACCTAGCTGATAATTACTATTGGGTACTTGTCTCCCGCCTTCGGCGGGACTATAGCCTGCCCTAAGAACCTGCTTCGCAGAACCTTGCGACTTACTTAATAAAGTCCTGGATTGGGAACTAATCCCTGCCCTAGATTAGCTCCCAACTCAAAACTCTATATTGTAGGTTCGCAAGACTTACGTCTAGTAAGTCTTAGACAAACCCCCAATCTCAAACTTTACCATCTAATATATCTATACTCCAAACCCCTGATTTTGCAGTCAAATTGTGCACAATTTTTCAAAATCAAAGCTACTTTGGGGTATTGACAACCCCCCAAAATTTGATCTATTGTTAATTTAGAAAACAATTTCTATCTGCTCTTGAAGTTGTTTTCGAAATTAATAAAAGGGCATTGCTATTCGAGTCCGTCTGCGGTAGTAATGCTCTTTTTTATGCTTAAAATAGTCCTCTATTTTAAGCTCAAGCCTGCTTGAGACAAAGTCGAAAGCAGAGCTTATGCTCTTTCCTTTTAATATCAAAGTACAAAAAGATTCCTTGGTCCGTCTGCCTCCAAGGAATCTTTTTTTAGCTCCGGACCATCAGTATTAACTTCTGATCCACTGCTTGCAACATCGTTCTAACCTGATCAGCAATAGCGTCGCTTCTTCTTGGTTTCGCTCTTCTCTCTTTTTTTAGACCTGTCAAAAATCTCTGCGCAAACATACTGCCATCAACATTATCATGTCAAAAACTATTTGTCAAGTTTTAACTAACCCATAATTTTATTTACTCTAATTTATGCCAGACCTAGAGTTTTATCTGGAGGATACGGCATATCGTTTAGACCGCTACATCAAGCTATTTATGATATATACTTTTAGTTGTTAACAGGAAGATTCGTGATGTGGATAAATAGATATCAGTAGTCAGCTATCAGCTTTCAGACTTTTTATTAGACCAGAAAGCATTGCGCTAATTTGGTCAACTTCGCCAATGACTGGATTAAGCATTTCTCCGTCTAGCATCTTCAAGCTTATCACTATCTCTAACCCGGCAATTACCTCATAAGCAGACCTTTGAGCCATTCTTAAGAATCTCATAAACTCAGGATCAGATCCGGAACCTGATCCTTCTGCGATATTTAAGCAAATACTTACAGCTGCTCTCCTTATTTGGTCTGTCAGTCCATACTTTTCTTCTTTTGGGAACTTAGAGGTAATTTTGTAAATTAATGTTACTAGCTGAATGGATCGTTGCCAAACTTGAAGTTTTCTGAACTTATGTGTATTCATAATCTGACGACTGACGACTGAAAGCTGACTACTACCCTACCTCCTTAGCAAAGATCATTCTGCCGGCGGGAGTTTGAATGTTTTTGGTAACTTCAACTTTGACTGTCCGGCCTATCTTTTCAGCGCTGTCTGTGACAACTACCATGGTACCGTCAGCTAAATACCCTACTCCCTGACTCCTATCTTTCCCCAGATGTACTATTTTAATCTCCATACTCTCTCCCGGCAAAGAGATCGTCTTTACAGCATTAGCCAGATCGTTTACATTTAAGACACTAATATTGGACGCAACAGCCAGCTTATTCAAATTAAAATCAGTAGTAATTATGCGCCCGTGCAGATTCTTGGCCAAATTGAGCAGCCTTTCGTCAACTGCCTTATTGCTTTGATCTTTATCCCAAATTTCCACCCTGATTGATTTTAATTTTTTCAATTCCTCTACTGTTTCAAACCCTTTCCTGCCTCTAGCCCGCTTTAAGCTGTCTGCCGAATCAGCCACCTGCTGAAGCTCTGTAAGCACAAAGCTGGGCACCAAAACAAGGTTGCTCACGAAACCTGTTTTTGCTATATCCAGGATTCTGCCGTCAATTATAGCAGAGGTATCCAGAACAAGAGGCCTTGTCATGCTGACAGAGCCAACTTGAGAATGCGTCCCTGAAATAGATGGTGAAGAATGCGGTATTTTAACAATCTGGTTTGACAACTCTGATAACAGCCTGTGTACTACAAAATTCAGGCTTGTCATAGTAATTATTCTGACAGATCTGGCAACCGGCGGAAAAACCATATAACCCAGACCGCCTGCCGCCAGGGTGAGCAGTACCCTGATTACAAAAGAAGCTTCCCCCAAAAAAGGCGGGATCAGCTGTGAAAATATGGCCGCGAAAGTCGCGAACAAAAACGCCAGAACCAGGCGTAAAACAAGTCTTAAGCGCACAAATAATTCCTTGCAGTATTATTCTACCACATCTTTTCCGATGATAATTCTGGCAGAGGCTGTTCCTTCTTTTAACTCTCCTGCTATTGAGGCTATTTTAATATTATCTTTTAAATCAGCAATCACCGAATCTATTCTACTTAAAAGATTTTTCTTAACTAAAATCTCTGTTTTGGCATAAGTTTGCTTATCGGCATTACCTGTTTTAACAACCGGATAACCCAAAGCTTGAAGTTTTAGGGCAACTTTTTTAGCCAACCCGCTTGTACCTGATCCGTTTAAGACTTCAAAGCTCCAATCGGCTCTTACAAGAGGAGATGGTGACGGCGAAGGGGTTTCATAAGCTGTGGGCGAAGGCGTAGGAGCAGAAACAGGAGCCGGAACAGAGGATCTAAAGAAAAAGACACCGATAGCTAAAAAAATCATCAGTAATATAATTATTAAGACAATAATGGTTTTATTGGATTTTTTTTTCGGTATATTATAAGAAAAATTATATTTTTGTTCAGCAGGCGCAGGAGCGGACAAATTTGAGATATTCTCTTCTTCCATTTTGCTATGATACCATACTACAAGACTAATTTTAAGGCCTGAGTTAAATTCCCGGCATTTTTGGAAGAAATAATGTTAACAAAACCAAGTTTTCTTGCCTCTTTGATTCTGCTGTCAATCTGAGCCACTGCGCGAAGCTCCCCCAACAGTCCCACTTCTCCCAAAAAAACTGTTCTAGGTTTGATATTTTGATCTTTTAAAGAAGAAATAATCGCCATACAAATGCCCAGATCAACCGCAGGCTCATATAGTTTTAAGCCACCTGTCACGTTAATAAAAATATCCTTGTCAAACAAAGACAGTCCCAGCCTTTTTGATAAAACCGCCACCAGCAGCTGCAGTCTATTATTGTCAATGCCTGATCCGACTCTTCTGGGGATAGGCAAAAAGCTTTTGGTCACCAGTCCTTGTATCTCTACCAAAATCGGCCTTCTGCCGCTGGCTGTCACTACTACAGCCGATCCCGGAGCATCAACTTTTTGCTCCAGGAACAGTTTGGAAGGATTTTTAACTTCTATTAAACCTGCTCCTTCCATTTCAAAAATCCCTACCTCGTCTGTTGGACCAAATCTGTTTTTAGTTGACCTTAGTATTCTAAATAAAGAAACCGTATCACCTTCCAGGGATAAAACTACATCCACAACATGTTCCAGGGTTTTCGGTCCTGCTAAGTTGCCCTCTTTGGTCACATGACCGACCAAAAAAATGGGAATATGCAGATCTTTGGCTACTTTTTGCAGCCGGTGAGCACATTCCCTAATCTGACCAACTGATCCTGCAATAGATTCTAGGTCAGTGGTTTCCAGAGATTGAATTGAATCTACGATCACCAAAGAAGGCTTGGTACTCCTGATAGCTTCGATAACTAAATCCACATCTACCTCATTAAAAACGGCCAGGTCCTGCCTGCCGGCAGGCAGGTCTGCTTTCTGTGAGATTCTATCCACTCTCAATTTAATCTGCCTGGCAGATTCCTCTCCGGCCACATAAAGAGCTCCTTTTATATTCAATGCCAGCTGAGTAAGAAGTGTGCTTTTCCCAATTCCGGGGTCTCCCGAAACCAGTACCAATGACCCGACTACAACTCCTCCTCCCAGACAGCGGTCAAACTCTTCCATGCCGGTACTTAATCTTATGTAATCTTTTTTCTGAAGATCTTTTAGATTGACTATTCCTGCAGGATTTACACCTCGAAGGTGTAACCGCATTTTCTTCACCTTCGAGGTGGATTGATCTTCTATCTGCTCCACAAAAGAATTCCAGGAATCACATTCCGGGCATTTACCTAAAAAAGTCGGAGACTGATAGTTGCATTGTTGGCAGATATAGATAGAGTGAAATTTAGACATGAATCAGTTTGACAATAGAAGATAGAAAGTAGATGGTAGAACTTTGAAGGTAGAACGTAGAAAATAGAAAGATTATCTATCTTCAAGCATCTATCTTCAAAAATCTATTTTCAATCTTCTATCATCCATCGTCTATTTATATATAAGACCTGTAGTTGAGGTCACGAATGGGGCCAGATTAACCTTCCTTTTCTGTATATCTACACTATCAACCAAAAAGCTCATACTTTTTCCTGCTTCATATTTAGTATCAGGATCCATTTTAGAAGCAAGCAATAAACCTTCTGCACCAGAGAGCGCTACCGATACTCCTGTATCCGAAATACCTGTTATTTCCCCCTTCACAACCTCATCAGCCGGAAACTTTTTAGATATTTCGGCAAAAGGATCCTCGATTAATTGCTTAATAGACAGATTTAACCGGCCCAGTTCTTCATCAACACCTAAAACCAATACCGGAAGCTCCTTGCCTGTTTGAAAATCTTTTGATAAATCTTCCGTTCTTTCCCAGGATACATCGGAAATAAAGACCAGTCCCTCTACTCCTTCAACATTTATTACCAGACCAAAGGGTAAAACAGCCACAATTTTACCTGCCACTTTCTGATCTTTCTTAAATTTAGATAGTTTGCTTTTTATTTCTTCCGAAATTTCTCCTCTTTCCGAAAAAATCAATTTATTATTAGTTTGGTCTATCTCAATGATAGTTACTGTCAACTTCTGGCCAACCAAATCTTCCATGCTTTTTGAAGCCTTTGATAAAAGTCCGAATCCTACCTGAGAATTGGGCAAGAAACCTCTTGTCTCTCCTACTTCCACAATCAAACCGCCCTTATTAACCTCCAGCACTGTCCCTTGTAATTTAGTTTTTTGACTTTGAGCCAAATGGAATTTAGACCAGTCAACAAACCTGGATCCTCTTGATTTTCCACCTCGAAAGTGAGCCCTGGCTCCTTCGAGGTGAGTAAATGTTTGTCTGACCAAGGATAAAATAGTTTGACCGTTTTCGTTTTCCGGCAAAATTACAAAAGCTTTGAGTTTACTGCCGATTTTTAGTTCAGTACGATCTTTTTCTGCAATTTCACGGAGAGGTAAAATACCTTCTGATTTAGTACCGAGATCTAAAATGACTTCTTTATCTGTGATTAAAACAACTTCACCCTCAATTTCCAGACCCCTGTAAAGATGAGTTAAATTTTTTGTTTGAGAAGCTAATAGCTCCTCCATAGTCATAGCCAAACATGGTCACCTTACTTTCTTTTTAAGATGTGAATTATTATACTACAAAGATCATTCACCAACAACGGGCAATTTGACATATTAGATATGTGTATGTTAATATGTATGTGTATGTTAAACAAACGCACGAATATTTTATTTGATGAAGAGTTATGGAGAAAACTAACTGTTATAGCAGAAATTGAAAAAACTTCTGTAGGTCAGCTTATCAGGACTGCTGTGAAGGAAAAATATAATACAGAAGTTAAACTGACAGAAAGAAAGATTTTACTGGAAGATATTGAAAGAATCAGGCCCCATTTTAAAGATAAAATTGACTATAAAGAACTAATTAACTATGGAAGAAAATAATACCTTTGTTGTAGATTCTTCTTTTCTGTTAGCTTATTTGCTTCCCGACGAAGCTGCCAATATAGTCCAACAATTTTTTGATAAACTTAAGTCGGAAAATATTCAACTTATTGCGCCGTCCCTTTTAATTTTTGAGATATTTAATGGCTTACAAACAGCAGTAATGCGGAAAAGAGTTAATATAACTCTGGCTAAAGAATTGGGTAAGAGATTTTTACTAATGTCTATTGAGCTTGTAGAAATAGACTCTATGAAAACGTTGCAGTTAGCTGATAAACATAAGCTGACCTTTTATGATGCGTCATATCTTTATTTATCAAAATTCCAACACGCAGAACTGCTTACTTTGGACAAAAAGCTAAAAAGAAATTATTCTTCATAAAGGATTACCAACAACGCCCACCATCAGTATAAACAGCCCACGCCCAAGTTGGTCTCATCGGATCAACAAGATTTTTTTGGCTTTGGTAATCTGCTGCAGTAAATTCAGAAACAATATGATCCAATAATTTATAATCCGTGCCATCTGATGTATACAAATAACAACTTTTACTCGCTACTTTATCCATTTGCGGATCCTGCGGAAAAGCGACTATATATGACGGAACCAATCCCGGAACAACTTGATCAGAGGCCTTACTCCCCCACAAAGAACATTCAGACACCCAAGCCCCACCCCACTGACCATTAGCACAGTTTACGCCTTTACCGGTAGCTTCACCGGTAGTTGGATAAGACCCGTTCCTTGAATAATAAACCTCTAAGGCAGTTTGAATGGCTTTTAGATCCCCAATTCTTTTGGCTGTTCTGCCGCTTTTCTGGGCTCCTGAAAATATTACCAAACCTATGGCAGATAAAATGGCAATTATGGAAATAACAACCAGAAGTTCAACTAATGTAAAGCCACGGGCAGATTTAGTCATAATTTAAATATACCACATTTATGGTTCTTTGCGTTTTATACCCGATATCTTATCAAAATCATGATCATAAGAATAAATTATCTTCTCCGGTGTCTCCAGAGTTAACACCGCCAACATTGCATCTCCAAAATCTATATTCTTATCCGCATATAAATCCAATGCTTTGATCACTGCTTGTTTGTTTTCTACTTTGAAGTTAGGATAATGTAGCAGTATTTGCAAAAGATCCCTTATTTGGCTTCGGGGTAAGTCATAAAGATTAGGGCTGGAGAGTACAAAAACTGCATCGGCAATTACAGTATCTGGAGCGTATAGAATTAAATCTCCCTGCTCTACCCGCTCAAAAAGAGCTTTTGCATCTTTGCGCTTTTGTTCGTCATCACCAGTGAGCAAGCGGATGATGACATCGGTATCTATGTATGAATTAAGCACTTTAACCATACTTTTCTTTTAAACGGTCTTCCCTGGCAATTTTTAATACTTGCTTCCAGGGTAAGGGTTGTTTCAGTTTGCCTGCAGCTCCACTTAATGAGGCAATAGTAGGATATTTAGCTTGGGCGACTTGCACTTTTCCATTAGGTTCAATCATAAAAGCCACTTTATCATTAATATCCACGCCTAAATGTCGTCTGACTGCCACCGGAAGAGTAATCTGCCCTTTGCTGCTGATAGTTGAAACTGATTGTTTTGAAGATATAGTTTGTAGCATAGTAAAGATACTTTACTATAATCTTTACTAGCTGTCAACAGGTAAAGAAATTGCTACCGGCGGTTATCCATATAACTGCCAGCTTTAATCAAAACCCCGGCAGTGAGGTATTTTCACATAACCTTGCGGATATATTATCGTCCCCGCTAAAGTGTTTGACGACTGAGTTCGGGATGGGATCAGGTCGGACCACTTCGCACAAACCACCGAGGCTTCTAGTATATCAAAAGAATTTACAATTTACAATGTACAATTTACAATGAATATTATTTGTACTCTAAAATGTGAATACGGATTTGACCAGCTATCAGTCTTCAGCTATCAGCTATCAGACTAATCTTTCGAAATTGTCTGACGACTGACGGCTGAGAGCTGACGACTAGCCGAAGGCTATTGCAAAAAATCTCAACGATGACCATTAGTATTAGTAAGCTAAATGCCTTACAGCACTTACACTGCTAACCTATCAACCAAGTAGTCTACTTGGGGTCTTAAAGATTCCTAATCTTGGGGTCTGCTTCGTGCTTAGATGCTTTCAGCACTTATCAAATAAAAACGTAGCTACCCTGCGCTGCCACTGGAGTGACAACAGGCACACTAGAGGTTTCCTCATCTCGGTCCTCTCGTACTAGAGATAACTCCCCTCAAGAATCAAAACGCCCATACTGGATAGAGTCCGACATTATTGTTAATCCGC
>JAUSHE010000016.1 GCA_030648435.1 Candidatus Daviesbacteria bacterium | reverse complement strand
TTAACTCCTTGTCAGAAAATTTCTTTGGTGGTATATAGTGTTGGCAGATGTTTACCAACCAGAAAGTTTTAGGAATGCTTTTAATTGTTTTTATTGTTGGAGCAGGAGTTTATTTTACCGTGTCAAAATTTAAACAAGATTTAAGTACCATATCAGCCTCACCGTCTCCGCAATCCTCAGACTTAGATTTTCTTTTGAACAAAACCCCTTCTCCGCTGGCACAATTTCCCGGTACTTTAAAACCAGAGCAGCTGCAAAATAAAAAAGCAATGATTCAAACAGCCAAGGGGGTCATTCAACTTCAAATTTACCCTGAGGCAACAATGGCAGCTTCTAATTTTATAATTTTATCCAGCAATGGTTTTTATGACGGGCTAACTTTTCATAGGGTAGAAGATTGGGTCGTGCAAGGGGGAGACCCGACAGGTACAGGATCCGGTGGGCCCGGGTATCAATTTCCTGATGAGCCGGTTAAAAGAAATTATGTTAAAGGCATAGTTGCCATGGCAAATTCAGGGCCAAATACTAACGGCAGCCAGTTTTTTATATTAAAAAAGGATGCGCCTCTTCAACCGAATTACACTATTTTTGGCGCTGTTATTTCCGGCCAGGAAGTGGTGGATAAAATAAGCATTGGGGATGTGATGCAGAAAATAATTATTCAGAATTCACAATAAGCATCAATACTGAGCGCAGCCGAAGTACACCATATATTGTATATTGACACTTTAAGATATCAATATGTTATGCTACAATGTGTTTTGTGAAATGCCCTTTCTGTCAAAGTAAATTGAGTAAAGTTGTAGATAAAAGACCGGTTGAGAAACGCGGAGAAATCAGGCGCCGGAGAGAGTGCCTGAAGTGTTCTAAGCGTTTTACAACCTATGAAGTTTTGGCTGCAGTTCTGATTTTGGTAATTAAGAAGGACGGAAAAAAAGAGCCATATGCGCGGGAAAAATTGCAAAGAGGTTTAAATAGAGCTCTGGAAAAAAGGCCGGGCATTGATAAAGTTGAAAGTATACTTGATAGAATAGAGAGTCGTATCAGAACAAAAAGATTGGAGAAAGTACAGTCGCAAACATTAGGAAAATGGATTCTTTCGGAACTCAAAAAACTGGATTCAATCGCCTATCTGCGCTTTGCCAGTGTCTACCGCACTTTTTCTGACCCGAAGGATTTTAAGAAAGAAATAGAAACACTATGACAAAAAAAACAGTTACTACATCACAAATTGTTGCCATGCCGAGAATTCACCACAAATCAAACGGACTGGCAAAAAATAACCGCAATTTTGAGAATAGATTTATTCCACGATACAAAAAAATCCCCGAGATACCGCAGGATCTCCCTACACCTACTTTTTCTGAAAGTTCCAACAAAATCCTGCAGGAAAGATATCTATTAAAAGGTGGTAATTTGGAAATCGTAGAAACTGTAGCTGAGAGGTTTTGGCATATAGCCTACGATATTGCTTCAGGTGATTTTGATTTTAAAGCAGCTCCCAAGGAGGTTATGAATTTGGCAAAGAGTTTTTATACCGTAATGGTAAAGCAGGAATTTTTACCTAATTCTCCAACTATTATGAATGCCGGAAAGCAAAACGGGCTGCAGTATTCGGCTTGTTTTGTTCTTCCTGTAGGTGATTCTCTGCCGGAGATTTTTGATTCCATTAAATATGCCGCATTAATTCACCAGACAGGGGGAGGCACCGGTTTTGCATTTTCCAGACTCCGCCCTGCAGGTTCCATTGTTAATACTACGGGTGGTGTGGCATCCGGCCCTGTGTCGTTTTTGCGGGTGTTTAATGCCGCAACAGAATCTATAAAACAGGGCGGAACCAGACGTGGAGCCAATATGGGTGTTTTACGGGTTGACCATCCGGATGTTTTGGAATTTATCCGCTGCAAAGCAGAATTGGATGATTTGAATAAACCGATCTATGAAGGCATTGCTCAACTTTTACCTGATGATAATGCCCGGGACTTCGCCAAGACCTTACTTTTAGACAGGCAGATTTCCAATTTTAATATTTCCGTTGCTGTAACTTCTAAATTTATGGAAGCGCTTGAAAAAGAAGAGGACTATGATTTGATTGCTTCTCACAATGGAGAAATTGTCGGCAAGCTTAATGCAAAAGAAGTTTTTGATGAAATAATTGAAAGAGCCTGGAAAACAGGTGATCCGGGACTGATATTTATTGATAGAATTAACAATTCCCCTGCCAACCCGGTACCTAGTTTAGAGCATATTGAAGCCACAAACCCATGTGGCGAACAACCCCTGGCGCCTTGGGATGCATGCAATTTAGGATCCATAAATCTCGGTAAATTTGTTTTAGAAGACAGTGTAAATTGGGAAAAACTAAGGGAAACCACCAGATTGGCAGTACACTTTTTGGATAATGTAGTGCAGACAAACCCTTATACTTTGAAACCAATCTATGACCAGGTTCATAAAAATAGAAGAATAGGTTTGGGTGTAATGGGTTTTGCTGATTTGCTTTTTAAGCTTAAAATTCCTTATAACTCTGATAAAGCTTTGGAGCTGGCTGAAAAATTGATGAAATTTATTAATGAAGAAGGCCATAAAAAATCAGAAGAGCTAGCTCAGGACAAAGGAACTTTTCCAAATTGGGCATATTCTATTTATGTAGATAAAAAGCCAATTAGAAATTCCACAATAACTACAATTGCTCCAACAGGTACAATTTCTATTATTGGTGACTGTTCATCAGGTATTGAGCCTGTGTTTGCCCTGGCCTATATACACAAAGCAAAAGGCAAGGGTGATGAGTATAGGATTTTAACCATTGCCAACCAGACATTTGTAGAAACAGCAAAAAAAGCGGGTTTTTATAATGATGATCTGGCTGCTAAAGTTTTGGAAAATGGATCGGTTACAGGTTTAGCGGGTGTACCGGAAGACTACCAAAAAGTTTTCGTGACGGCTCCGGAGATTGAACCTGTCTGGCATGTCAAAATGCAGGCGGCTTTTCAAGGCTTTACCGATAACGGTGTTTCAAAAACAGTTAATTTGCCGAATTCTGCGACAAGAGATGATGTCCGGGACGCCTATTTAATGGCTTATCAGATGGGATGTAACGGTATTACTATTTACAGGGATGGGTCAAAAAGTACCCAAGTTTTAAATGTTTCTTCTTCCTTGCAAAGCAAAGAAGATCCGGTTGCTCCTGTGGCTGAAAGACCAATGATTCTTAAGGGTAGAACTTATAAAGTTTCAACGCCGGTAGGAGAAGCTTTTATTACCGTGAACCGTGATGAGCAGGATCAGCCATTTGAAGTGTTTGTAACAGTTGGCCGGGCAGGCATGCACACAATGGCAGATGCGGAAGCGATGGGAAGATTGGTATCCTTATCTTTAAGATTGGCAAGAGGAACGAAAGAGACGGATCCAAAAGCAGTGGCTTTAAAAATTGTCGGACAACTGCGGGGAATCGGAGGAGCATCGTCAGTTGGTTTCGGAAAAAACAGAGTGCAAAGTTTGGCAGATGCAATTGCTAAAGTGTTGACAGAAGATTTAAGCTTGACTCCGCAAACAGAAGGCATGGAGACAATACCGCTTAATCTGACGATACCTACCACTAATGCAGATCTTTGCCCGGAATGCGGCAGCGTTTCTTTTGTGATGGAAGAAGGCTGCAAGAAATGTCACTCCTGTGGTTACTCCATGTGCTAAAATCTTTTCATGAGTGAAGAAAAAGGGTTGGTTATTATTTATACCGGTGAAGGGAAAGGGAAGACGACGGCGGCGTTGGGATTAGCTGTACGTGCTGCCGGGTATAATAAAAAAATTCTGGTAGTTCAGTTTGGCAAAAATAGTTTCTCCGGTGAGCTTAAATCTCTTAAAAAGCTAAATATTAAAATCATTCAGGGGGGAGCGGGTTTTGTTAAAATTTTAGGAGATAAACTGCCATTAAAAGAACATCAAAAGGCAGCCAGGGAAACTTTTGACACACTATATAAAGAAGTTACCATTGGGAAATGGGATTTAGTAGTGGCAGATGAAATTATTGGCGCTGCTGCAGCAGGATTACTTGCTGAGAGTTTGGTTTTGAAATTAATGGCAGATAAGCCAGAAAATTCGGATTTGGTATTAACCGGTCATCATGTATCAAAAAAATTGATAGAAATGGCAGATTTAGTAACTGAAATGAAAGTGGTAAAACATCCGTACCAGCAGGGCATCTTGGCGAAAAAGGGTATTGACTTTTAGCACTCAAGCTATTAAACTGCTAACTATTATGAATGAACCCCTGAAACTAAAGCCCACCATGCCGGTTGGGCCGCTAAGGGATACGGTTATCTTTCCTGGCAATTCAGTCCCGATTATATCCGGCAGGCCGAAATCAAAATCAGCGATAGACGTGGCATGGAATACGGACAAATTAATAGTCTTTGTGACCCAAAAAAATTCCAGGATTGAAGATCCATCTGAGAAGGATCTTTATAAGGTAGGGACAGTCTGTTTAATCAGGCGGGTAGTGAAAAACCCTGAAGGTGAATATACTCTGCAGGCAGAAGGTTTAAGCAGGGTTTATCTTAAGAGCTTTACTAAAGTTGAACCATGCCTTGAGGCAGAAATAGAAGAAATCCCCGATCTTTATGAAAAAACCGAACAAACAGAAGCGCTGGTAAGAACTGTCAGGGAACAGGTTAGGTGTTATCTTGAACTGGGGGGCAATCCTTTCTTTGATCAAAGCAACTTTGCCAACTGGTCCCTGTTTACTTATAGCGACGATCCGAATCAGCTGATTAACTCTATTACACAGTCTATTGATTTTAAAACCATAGATAAACAGCAGATTCTGGAAATGATCTCTGCACAGGATAGGTTACAAAGACTCTCAGAACTGTTGGCAAAAGAAGTTAGGATTTTGGAAATTTCTCGAAAACTAAATCAGCAAACACAAGAGCGAGTGTCAAAGATGACAAAAGAAGCCATCTTAAAAGAGCAAATGAAAAGTATTGAAGAAGAATTAGGCGGTTCTGACAGCGAACATCAGGAAATAAAGGAATTTGAATTAAAAATTAAAAAAGCAGGTATGCCTAAAGAAGTATTGGAACGGGCCAGGAAAGAACTGGGAAGACTTGCCAAAATGTCCTCATACAATCCCGAGGCAGGTTATATCAGAAATTATCTGGAATGGCTGACGGATCTTCCATGGAAGCTGGGCAAAAAAAGTAAAGTTAATTTAAAACAAGCAGAAGGAATTTTAGATGAAGATCATTATGGTTTGAAAAAAGTTAAAGAGCGGATTTTGGAATATTTGGCAGTTTATAAGCTGGCGGGCAAAATGAAAGGGCCTATTCTTTGTTTCGTCGGACCTCCGGGAACCGGTAAAACATCGAT
>JAUSHE010000007.1 GCA_030648435.1 Candidatus Daviesbacteria bacterium | reverse complement strand
CCAACTAAAATATTATCATCACAAATAATGCTGACCTGTTTGCCTGCGGCCTCAAGGGTCAAAAATAAAGCGAGTCCGGCTGATAATTTATCTATACTTGCTCCGGTTGGAACTGCAATTAGAATATTTTTGGCAGTAGGGAGAAGATTTTTAAGTTCGCTAAGTTGTCCGTCGTATTTCACAGCCCAATTCTATCATAACTATCCCATAAAAATCAAGCCTTAGATAACTCTGAAGGATTCGACGACATCCCCGATCGCAAAATCAACGATTGGATCAAACAGCATGCCGCAGTCATTACCTTTTTCTACTTTATTTACTTCCTCTTTCACTTTTTTCAAGGATTTAAGTTTAGTTTCACCAACTAATACTCCTTCACGCATAACTCTAATCTTTTGTCCTTTGGCAATTATCCCCTCTATCATCCGGCAACCGGCAATTTTTTCCCCCTTGCCATGAGGAAACTCTGCAATAATATTAGCCTTCCCGAAAACTTCTTCAAGCTGTCCTACTTCCAGCAAAGTATTTACAACCTCTTCTACGTCTTCCAATAGTTCGTAAATAATATTGTAAGTTCTTATTAACACATGCTCATTTTCAGCCAGTTTTGTGGCATTTGTCGCTACTTTAACATTAAACCCAATTACAATTGCTCCCACAGTTGATGCCAGTTTAATATTTTCTTCCCCGATATCTCCTGTTCCTGAAAAAATAAAATTTATAACTTTTTTCTCTTCGTTAAATTTAAGTAAAGATGCTTCAATTGCCTCAAGAGATCCTTGCTTGTCCGCTTTTATTATCACTTTGAGAGTTTTTGTGTCCCCAGCTTTAAGTCTATCCACCAAAGACTGAATCACCTCAGCTTCTTTGACCTCCGGCAGTTCACCTAACACCGCTCCGACCGCAGGTACTCCCTCCAACCCTAAAACTTCCACCGGAGTTGAAGGACCGGCCGAATCCACCGCCTTACCATTAAAATCAAACAAACCCCTGACTTTTCCTTTTACCCCACCAAGCATTACCTGATCTCCTTTTTTCAAAGTGCCGTTTCTTATCAAAATAGTAGCAACCGATCCTTTAAACTTATCTAGATTTGCCTCAATCACCACCCCTGCTGCAGAAAGTGAGGAATCACCTTTTAACTCGTGCATCTCTGAAACCAGTAATATCATCTCCAGAAGTTTATCTACACCTTCACCGGTTTTAGCAGAAAGCGGGATAAGCGGCACATCTCCACCATACTCTTCCAGATTAATTTTATGATCGGATAATTGTTTTTTAATTTTTAAAAGTGAAACTTTTGTATCTATTCCTGGCAAATCCATTTTGTTAACAACTGCAATAACAGACACATTGGCTCCCTGAATATGCTTAATTGCCTCTGTAGTTTGAGGCATAATTCCATCATCAACAGCCACCACTAAGACTGCAATATCTGCAACATTTGCTCCCCTGGATCTCATTTTCTCAAAAGCTGCATGACCGGGGGTATCTATGAAAGTGATCAGTTTGGAATTGTGAGTGATTTGATAAGCACCAATGTGTTGGGTTATTCCGCCATGTTCTTTTGCAGCTACGGAAGATTTGCGGATAAAATCCAAAAGGGTCGTCTTGCCATGGTCAACATGGCCCAATATTGTCACAATCGGCGGTCGTGTTTCGTTCATAAAAAACCATTTTAACCTTGCTTCTCTTCTGCTGCTTCTTCTTCTTTTACTTCGGGCTCTTCTGCTCCCACTATATCAATCTTCCAACCTGTCAACTTGGCAGCTAGTCTCACATTTTGCCCGCCTTTACCGATTGCCAATGACAACTGGCCTTGCGGCACAGTAACAGTAGCTATCTTGTCTTTTTCATTAAGTTGTACCTGGATATCTTTTGCCGGCGAGAGGGCTTGTGCAATAAATCTGGCCGGATCATCCGAGTAGCTTACAATATCAATCTTTTCCTCTCCCAATTCACCAATTACAGCCTGGACCCTAACACCTTTTTGACCCACCAAAGTACCAACAGGATCAACTCCCTCCTGAGAAGAAAAAGCGGCTATTTTTGTTCTGGCGCCGGCTTCACGGGCAATTACCTTAATTTCAACTGCCCCTGATTGAATTTCCGGCACTTCAAGACTAAAAAGAGCCTTTACTAAATTTGGATCCGACCTTGATACCACCACTTCTGATCCTCTGCCACCCTCTCTTATCTCTTTAACCAAAAATTTTAATCGTTGGTTTTGATGATACATCTCTGTATGGATCTGCTCTGAAGGAAGTAAAACTCCTTCAGCCCTTCCCAGATCAACAAAGAAAGTGTTGCCTTCCTGTCTTTGGACAGTACCGGAAATAACCGTCCCCAGCTTACCTTCATATTCAGCTAAAATCGTCCCTCTTTCAGCTTCATTTAGCCTTTGCATAATCACCTGTTTGGCAATGGAGGCGGCAATTCTAGCAAACCCCGGGGGAGTCACATTTTTATCACCGTCAAAAACCGATATCTCGCCTGTTACCGGATCAACTTTCGAAGTAAATTCTTCAAAATTCTCCGGAATTATCTCATTGCGGAGCATTAAATCTTTTTTATAAGCAGCCAGGGCTGCGGCTCTAATTGCGTCTAACACCACTTCAACTTCCACCCCTTTTTCAGAGGCTATCTGGTTTAATGCTGCTGCAAATTCTGTTCTAGCTTGTGCCATATTTTTGTTCCTTACTCAAAAAAAGGCGGGACTAGCCCACCTCTTCGGTCCTCGGATTATTAACCACGCTTATTCTAAACTTTTTTAAAATTGAAGTCAAGCTATGTCAAAACCAGTCTTTTTTCTTGGAGGATAAATTTTTTAATTCTTCATAAAGCTGCTTTTCCTGCTTTGAAGGATTTTGAGGAACTTCCAGATTGACTCTGACATAATGATCCCCGTGACCATCATTTAAACGGGGCGCACCTTTGCCTTTAAGCTTTACCAAGGATCCCGGTTGAGTACCATGCGGCACTTTCACTTTGACCTTACCCGAAACAGTATTTACCTCAAAAACATCACCTAATACCAATTGCGGAATACTGACTGTAATTTCCGAAAAAATATCTGCCCCTTCCCGTAAAAATTCATGACTTCTGCCCACATTAAAAACAATATCCAAATCTCCAAATCTCATTTTAGTTCCGTTATTTACTCCTGCTGGAACTTTAATTTTCATTCTTTGTCTTTGCAATCTACCGCTCTGATTCCTGGATTCAATCTCTATCTCTTTTGTCACTCCGGAAATTGCTTCATCAAAAGTAACATTCAGTGAATAGGTCGCCCGTCTTTTAAAAGCTTGTCCAAAAGGGGAGTCACCACCAAAAATCTGGGAAAAAAGTTCAAAAGGGTCTTCAAAACCACCAAAATCCTGGTCGCCGCCGGATGACCAGCTATATGTTTGTCCGCCACCTCCAAAAGGATTAAATCCTCCTGCGCCGCCGCCTTGAGACCGATCGAAAGCGGCATGACCAAATTGGTCGTAACTTTGCTTCTTTTGCGGATCTGATAAAACTTGGTAAGCCTCCCCTAGCTCTTTAAATCTGACATCAGCCCCGGCAGTTTTATCTATATCAGGGTGATGTTTTCTGGCCAGTTTCCGGTAAGCAGATTTTATCTCCGCTTCAGGGGCG
>JAUSHE010000005.1 GCA_030648435.1 Candidatus Daviesbacteria bacterium | reverse complement strand
GTAGAAACCACCGGAAAACCGGTTCTAGGCAGCGTATTCACTGGCTGTCCGCCCTTAGCGGTCCGTTCAGTTATTCTGTTATATGCCGAAACAGGACTTGGGCTTGGGCTGGATACAACGAGTTTGGCGCTCTGGGTAGCGATTGGAACAACACCAAGAACCGATTTATTTGAAGAAAATCTACCGGTAAACAAAAAATATCCTACAGCCACAGCCGCCAGTACCAATCCTATTACTACGAGCTTAAGCCACTTTGGATCTTCCATGGCCGAAATATACCAGAAAGCTCTATGTTATGCAACTTCAGACAGCTTGCAGAAATTCTACGGATTCTTTTATTCTTTTTAGAGTTTCTTCTTCACCCAAAATCTGAATACTCTCAAAAAGCGGCGGAGTAACAGTCTGCCCTGATACGGCCACCCTAATTAATTGAAACATATTGCCTGTTTTAACCTGCATTTCGTCAGATAAATCCCGGAAAGTTTTTTCAAAAACTTCTGTTTTCCATGGCTTTTTCATTGTTTCCATTTTCTCCAGAATTTTCTCCAAAATTTCTTGATGATTTTGGATTTTTAATTTTTTAAATACTTCTATATCATATTCCGGTTTTTCCCAAATAAAATCTGTTAATGGTATAAAATCGGATAATTTTTTGATTCTATCTTTGATCAAAGGCACAACAGGGGCAATCCGGTCTTTATTGGGGTGATCCACTAAAAACTCCTGCAGTCTTTTAGTTAATTCTTCACTGCTCATTTGTCTGATGTATTCACCATTCATCCACTCAAGTTTGGTAATATCAAAAACTGCAGGTGTGGAGTGAACATCTTTCAGATCAAAAAGCGCTATCATCTCCTCCAAACTCAAAATCTCTTTATCGTCAGGCGGGGTCCATCCCAAAAGAGCCATATAATTTAAGATTGCTTCAGGTAAATATCCATCTTTTCTAAACTCTGAGACTCCTTTTGCTCCGTGTCTTTTAGAAAGTTTTGCTCTGTCAGTTCCGAGAATGAGCGGCAAATGCGCATATTGCGGCACATCAAAACCAAGAGCCTTAAAGGTAAGAATATGTTTTGGTAAAGAAGACAGCCATTCATCCCCCCTGATTACAGGATTTGTTTCCATTAAATGATCATCCACCACATGAGCCAGATGATAAGTCGGAAAACCATCTGATTTCAAAAGAACAAAATCTTTCTGTTCTGCCAGATTGAAAGCAACCTCTCTTTCGCCAATTAAATCAATAGATTTTACTTGCCCTTCTTTGGGCATTTTAAACCAGATAGCACCTTCCTGTCTGTAAGCTACATCTTTTTCTATTAATTCTTGTGCATATTTTTGATAAAGCTCTTTACGTTCTGATTGAACAATTATTTCACCATCAAAGTTTAGTCCTAACCATTTAAGGTTTGCTTCAATATCTTTCTGTGCTTCCGGAACAAATCTGTTTCTGTCTGTATCTTCAATCCTTAAATCAAATGTTCCGTTCCCTTTACGTGCCACTAAATACGCATATAAGGCTGTTCTGACTCCTCCTATATGCATCATTCCTGTAGGAGACGGCGCAAATCTTGTTTTAATCATGGCTATATTATACCAGTCTATTCTTAATTCCTGTATAATTATGATGTGACGCTAACTCAGACTGCCATTTTAACAAAACAGGTCATAATCATTTCAGTAGCTGCTTTGGTATTGGGTACCACAGGTTTCATTGGTTACAATATCTGGCACGCTTATTATATTGCTCATCTGCCGCCTATAGAAGAAAAGCCTGATTTCAAATTTGGACAGCTGCCCCCGCCTGATTTTCCCAAAGGCAATGTTTCTTCTTCTAATTTTTCGTACTCTTTGGATACAACCACCGGGGGATTACCAAAAATAGGCGTAGATGCGGGGTTTGAAAAAATCATCAAAGTTTATTTTGTCAACCAAACTTTCGCAACACTTCTTTCACCTGATAAATCCCAGGCCTTAGCGGAAAAATTTAATATTGTTCTGCTCCCTGAAATATTATCTGAAACAAAATATAAATTTAATGATAGAAACAAAAGTTTATTAGTTGATTTAGATACCGGCAATTTTTCATATTCCAACGGAGCAACTATATCAGGACAACAGACACTTGATGATGACAGTAAATTAGTATCCGATTTCAAACAAATATTATCCAGTCTTGGTATCTCAAAAGAAGATATTGAAAAAAGTAGAAATAAAGTAATACGGTCAGAAAATAAGACAGCTCAAATTTCACTATGGCCTGCTCCGTTTGATAATAAGTCAATTTTTTCTCCTGATTTTGAAAAAAGCCTTATCAATGCTACAGTGGTAGGCTCTGCAGATGAATTAGATAACTACCTATCATTAAATTTTACTTATTACCAAATTGACACCTCAACTTTTGCTACTTATTTGTTGAAAACCCCGCAAGTTGCATTTGATGATCTAAAACTAGGTAAGGGAATTATTACAGTTGAACCAAAAAACCCTCGGGTTTCTATAAGTTCTGTTAGTTTAGGATATTATTTGCCGGAAAACTATTCTCCATACTTACAGCCAATATACATTTTTGAAGGGCAAAATTTTGTTGCTTATGTTAGGGCCATTGAAAATTAGCATAAGTCCATTCAATTAGTTTTGTTGTTTCTCCAAATCTGTCGTTACTACCGAGTAATATAATTAAAAGTTTATGGCCATCTCTCTCCACCAAAGTCACCAGATTTTCTTTTGCCAACTCCGTTGTTCCTGTTTTTACCCCCATTACACCTTTTACATCCGAAAGGAGCTTGTTTAAATTAAGTAATTGATGTGAATATTTTTTATTCAAAGAAACAATGCTGGTTTCTTTTGTTGCAAAAATCTTTGCCAGCACATCGTTCTTCAGCGCTTCCTCCGTAATAATTGCCAAATCTGTTGCTGATGAAAAATGCCTCGGACTATCAAAACCGGCCGGATTATCAAAATGTGTATTCAGAAGATGTAGTCCCATAACTTTCTTATTCATGGCCGAAACAAAGCCAATGACACCCCCGGGATAGTTTTCGGCAATTGCAAAAGCTGCATCATTGCCGGAGTTTAAAAGCATGCCATAAAGCAACGACCTGAAACTCAAAGTTTCTCCCGCATTTAAACCCACTTTTGAACCGGGCATTCCGGCGCTTATATTTACAGTTAGTGGAGAGTTGGATTTAAAATATTCGCTTGCTACCAATGCAGTAACAATTTTAGTAGTAGATGCTATTGGCAAAGGAACACCGGCATCTTTTTGAAACAACACCGCATCAGTTGCAATATCTTTTATTAACACTGCTCTGGCAGAAAAAGATGGCACGGGCAAATTGCGGGCAATAGGAGGAATATTGTATTTCTGCACTCCGGCAACTTCTGAATTATTTTGAGGAATTTGCAGGCTAACGAGAAAATAGTCTGCAGAATGAAGCAAAAACGGAACGGCTACAGCAATTATTACAGCAAACAGAATTAACCCCGCAGAGTAAAAATAATACCTCATCGAAGCCTTATATCTACCCTTTCCATGTCACGAGGATACAAACTGGCTTCCCGGATATTTGCAAGATCCAGAACATGCATGGTAATTCTTTCCAGACCAAACGAAAACCCTCCTTCCGGGGGCATTCCGTATTTAAAAGCCTGCAAATACATTTCAAAATTAGCAGGATTCATTCCCCTATTTTTAATACCTTCAACGAGTTGTCCGTATTCATTAATTCTCTGAGAACCACTCATCACTTCTACTCCTCTGAATAATAAGTCATAGCTTAAGGAATATTCAGGGTCCCTAGGATCGGGTTTTGTATAAAAAGGTTTGGCGCTGGTTGGAAAATGTGTGATTGTGACAAAATCGCTATCCTTATTTTCCTTAGCCCATTTACATAAATCAATTTCATCCTGCGGAGTTAAATCTTTTTCTTTCCTGTTGTCTCTGCCAAATTCTTTGAAAATTAATTCTTGTGCTTCCCGAAGAGTTAGTCTGGGTATCTTTCCAAAAACAATCTTCTCAATTTCAAACTCAGATAGAATTTCTTTGCATTCTTCTTCGCAGAACTTGAGCATTCCAACTGCTGTTTCTTCAAGATAATTTAATAATTCTTCAAACTCCGTAAAACCTATTTCAATATCAAGCTGGGTACTTTCAGTTAAATGTCTGGTCGTGACCGATGGTTCTGCGCGGTAAGCTTTGGCAACAGTAAAAACTCTCTCAAAGATCGGTACCAACATTTGTTTATAAAGCTGGGGGCTTTGGGAAAGATAGGCTTTGTGTTCAAAATAATCAATCTTAAAAACTTCTGCTCCTCCTTCAGTTGCCCCTGCTACAATCGTCGGCACTATAATCTCCGTACACTCCAACTCTTTCGCAGCTTTTCTAAATCCTTCCAAAAGAGCTGCCTGCACTTTGAAAATTGCTTTAACTTTTGGATGGCGCAAGGTTAAAGAGCGGAAATCTAACAATGTGGGCAGCTGCAAACTTAAATCTTTACCACCCATATCAAAGGGCAGCTCTGCCGCTTTAGACAAAACTTCAATCTTTTCTGCCGCAATTTCAACACTGCCCGTAGGAATATTTTTATTGATCAAATTCTCAGGTCTTTTTTTAACAGTACCGGTAATACAAACTACGTCTTGAGGGTGTAACTGTCCGTCTTTACCCGATACTACAACTTGAATTAAACCTGACCTGTCGGTCACATCTAAAAAGAGGATCTTCCCATGATCGCGGCTGGTATGAACCCAGCCGCAGATTTTAACTGTCTCCCCAATTTTTTCTTTACAATCTAAAATTAAAGTCCGCTCCATGTTATAATCCTGAGCGATCCGTCAATTGACGGAGAGTTGAAGGATTGGATTGATCATAACAGCACAGTCTTAATATTGACAAGATGGAAACTTAATGCTAGGATACTAAAAGTTAGATATAGACAATATATGAACTTAATAAAGACTTGGAATTTTTACTTTTATTTTACCTTCCAAAAGGGGGGGGGATTATTGGGATAACCTTAATTTAAAGGTTTCTACCAATTTGAACCCCGCCAATGGCGGGTTTTTTTGTGGAGAAAAATATGATTGAAAGAAAAGATTTAATAAAAAATGGTGGGTTTCTGGTTATCGCAGGACCGTGTGCAATTGAATCAGAAGAGCAAGTGTACTCTATTGCAACACTACTTCACGAAATGGGAGTAAATGTACTCAGAGGACAGCTATGGAAACCCAGATCAAGTCCAAATAACTTTCAAGGCGTGGGGCTTGCCGGATTACCTTGGCTTCAAAGAATTAAGAATGATTTCAAAATGCTGATTGCTACAGAGTTGGTTGATAAAGACCAGATAGAACCAACAAAAGAAACTGTCGATATTCCCTGGGTAGGAGCAAGAAATATGCAACATTTTGAATTGCTAAAAGCTCTTGGAAACGACAAAACAGACCAAAGACCGGTGATACTAAAAAGAGGAATCGCTTCTACAGTTAAAGAGTGGCTGCAATCTGCCGATTACATAGGCAGGGAAAGAGTAATTTTATGTGAACGAGGAGTCAGGACCGGAACAGATTCAACGCGATATACCCTAGATTTAAATGGGGCTTTGGTAGCACAACACGATCACGGTATGCCGGTTATAGGCGATCCTTCTCATTCGGTAGGCAGGAGAGACCTGGTTCCATATCTTTCTTTGGCTATTGTAGCTGCTGGACTGGATGGAATAGTGGTAGAGGTGCATAGCCAGCCGGAGAGAGCATTATCTGACGCAGATCAACAAATTACACCTGAAACTTTCCGGCAGGTGTTAGGTCAGGTAAGAGCGGTTCATAAAGTTTTAGTTGCAAAAGAATATGAATAGACAAATTGAATTGTTAATAAATGATTATCCGGTCAGAGTAGATCTCGCGCAGGGCAGAACAAAACCTAAAGTTGCTTGTTTGGGACCAGAAGGAACATACACAGAAGCAGCAAGACATGAACTTTTAAAAAATTATTTACAGAGGATGGATGCTGGCTTCCTACCTTTTAATGCAAAAGTCGTCCAAGAGGTTGATAACGGGAATTATGATATCGGCATTGTTCCGGTAGAAAATGCTATAGAGGGAGACGTTGTCGAAGTATTAAGAGAACTTAATCATATGAGAAATATCACTATATTAGGTGAAAGGATTCTGGGGATTCAGCATATGTTAATCGGCTGGCAAAGAGAATCTATAAAAGAAATTTATTCTCATCCTCAGGCTTTAGCTCAATGCAGAACACACATCCTGAGTAATTATCCTGATACTCCAACAAAAGAATCATCAAGTACATCAGCCGCCGTAGAATTGGCTAGAGACAATCAGCAAATAGCTGCAATAGCCAGCAGAAGAGCTGCCGAAGTTTATGACGTACCCATCCTTGCTGAAGATATCGGAGATATTAAAGGTAACTCTACGCGGTTTTTGATGCTGGGTAGAGGAGAAACTTATCCTACTGGTCAAGACAGCACTGCTCTTATTTTCGTCCCAAAAGATGACCACCCGGGGATATTAGCCGAATGCTTAACAAAATTAGCTTCCAGTGGAATTAATCTATCGAAGATAGATTCACGGCCAACAGGAGCAATGAGAGAATATGCTTTCTGGATTACCATAGACGGACATATAAAAGATAGCCTAGTCACAAAAAGTCTAGATGCTTTAAGAAAAACTTACTGTTCATCGCTTAGAATATTAGGTTCATATCGAAAATCTATGATACCGGCAGGACTTAAAGACCCAGGATTCATAAATGGACAGTAACGCAATCTTGTGATTGACAAGTTACCAAGCTAAGATTAAAATTATTTGAGTATGTCAAAAGTAATTAGTGTGGATTTAAAAAGAGTAGAAAATTTAGTCGTCCTTCTTGCTGTGCTCCTTACCGGAGTGCTTCTCGGGAGGTTCTTTTAGGTTTTAATTAGAATTTAAAAGAAAGAAATCAGACCTCCCTATAGGGAGGTTTTTTAATGCTTAAAATGATAAATCCAGAAATATCTTCATCAATCAGAATAATTTGTGGCAACGGTAGTCCTGGTATGCAGGATGTCCCTGGCGTAGTGGATCCAGATTGTGTATTTAATCTTGACACACAAATTTATGAACCTAGAGAAAAATATAATGGTCAGGGTGATGATACAAATATTAAAACAGGCTATTTAACTAACTGTATATCTTTAATCTTAAGTTGTAATTTGTCATTACCGTTATAAGCAAAGCTTGAAATTCTCGCTTTGCTCGAATTATAAGTATCCAGTTCCAGGTTATATGCCAAGTCTATTGTCTGACCGGACTGCAGCATATCTGCCATTTCCCCCATCCCAAAAGCAATAGCATCTATGCCGTCTGCCCTAAATTTTAAATGCTTGCCGGCTCCCACTGTTCTTAAATCAGAAACTTGCATATTATTTGTTGCAAAAACAGGTTTTCTATTATCCATCCCAAAAGGCTCAAATTTTTGTAAAGCCACCACCAAACTTTTTGTGAGTTTCCCACTTTCAATTTCTGCTTCGATTTCTAAAACTTTTTCTGTCTCCGGAAGGTCCAATAAATCTTTTTCCAATCTTTTTTTAAAGATCTCAATATGTTTACTAAGTATTGAAAAGCCTGCTGCTCCCGGGTGTCCTCCAATATCAATTAAAATATCCGTATGTTTTCTGATTATTTCTACAATATTTACTCCGTTTATAGAACGGGCCGAACCTTTGGACACTTCCCCGCCAACCGATATGGCAATTGCCGGACGATAATATTCTTCACAAATCCTTCCCGCCACCAACCCAATGATTCCTGCTGACCAATTTTTACTTGAAAGCACATGAATTTTTTGCTCTTTATCAATTAATAATTTTGCCTGCTCCAGCGCCTCCATTGTCATTTTCCGGCGGGTGGCATTAGTCTCACATAAAAGCTGTGCCAGCCTTTTTGCCTTAAGGGGATCTTTTGTGCAAAGTAAACGCAAGCTGTCTATGGCATGTTCCAGTCTTCCCATGGCGTTTAACCGTGGACCGATGATATAACCTATCTCAAAAGATCCAATCTCCGAAAGACTAATACCGGCTTCATTAATAAGCGCAAGTAAACCAGGGTTCATTGTTTTCCTTAAGATTCTTAATCCTTCATAAGCAAATGCCCTGCCCAAACCAATAAGCGGCATAAGATCGCAGACTGTCGCAATTGCACAAAACTGCAGCAGTTCTTCCGTTAAGTCCTTTTTTATTAAATTATGTATTAAACACCAGGCAACCGCCGCTCCGCACATCTTTGTTGAATGAACTATTGCATACGCCTCCGGTTTTTCTTTTTCAGGAATATGATGATCTGTAATAATTAAATCCAAACCCAAAGCTTTAGCAAATTTTGCCTGTTTAATTGCTACAATTCCGTTATCAACCGTCAGCACAACTTTAGCTCCGGAATCTTTTGCATGCTGGAGTCCTGTATTTGATAGACCATAACCTTCTCTGTCTCTGTGTGGAATATAGGGTAAAACTTCAGCTCCTAAAAAAGAAAGTGCTTTATACAAAATCGCCGACGCACAGATCCCGTCAACATCATAATCACCGTAAACAATAATTAGTTCGTTTTTTTCAATTGCCTGAAGAATCCTTTTAACGGATTTCTCAATTCCCGGAATTTTCAAATCCTCAGCAAAATCTGAAAGTTTTGGATTAAAAAACTGTTCTTTCTTTTTTTTGGTTTTTATTCCGCGGTTTGCAAGAAGCTGCTCTTCCAGATCGCTACTTTTTCTTTCTGCCACTTTCCATTGCATAATGCTACAATTACTTTATGAATTATACACTACCTAAGGAGGTGAATAATTTGTTACAAAAATTCCAAAAAGCCAATTTCCAGATCTTCATTGTTGGGGGTGCAATTAGAGATCTTCTAATGAAAAAGCGAGTTTCTGACTGGGATTTTACTACAGATGCAAAGCCTGAAGAAATTCTGAAGATTTTACCTGGAGGGTTCTATGATAACAAATTTGGCACCGTTGGTTTAGAAACTAAATTGGGAATTTTCGAAATTACCACCATGCGCAAAGAAGGCGTATACAAAGATCACCGCCATCCAACAGAAATTGGCTGGACTAATAAAATAGAGGAGGATCTTGCCCGACGCGACTTTACTGTTAATGCAATAGGAATGGGGCAAAATATTGTTGATCCATTTAAGGGCCAGGATGATATTAAAAATAAAATTATTAGAGCAGTCGGAGACCCCATTCAAAGATTTAAAGAAGATGCGCTCCGCCTAATCAGAGCTGTCAGATTTGCCGCACAATTAGAATTCGGGGTTGACCCTAAAACTTTACAGGCCATCAAGGATAATTCTCTCTTAATTAAAGATATTGCCTTTGAACGAATACGCGATGAGCTTTTTAAAATTTTATCATCCAATAACCCGTATTTTGGGATTGTTAAGCTAAGAGAAACGGGAATATTGCAGATTATTTTACCGGAACTGGAACAATGTTTTGGAATTGTCCAGGAAGGTCCGAAACATGACCGGGTATACGATATAGGAGAACACTCATTGCTTACTTTAAAGGAGACAACTTCCAATGATCCGCTAGTAAGATTGGCTGCGCTTCTGCATGATATCGGAAAAGTCAAAACTGTCAAAACCGACTCCACAGGAAATGTTACTTTTTATAATCACGATGTTGAAGGAGGAAGATTAGTTTTACAAATTGCCAAAAGATTTAATTTATCAAAAAAACAAACTGACAAATTATATTGTCTGGTCCGCTGGCACTTATTTACTGTTGATGAACGACAAACAGATTCTGCAATTAGGCGTTTTATTAAAAATATCGGAGTGGAAAATATTAATGACATGATGGCACTTAGGATTGGTGACCGGTTGGGCGGCGGCACGCAAAAAGCAGTTTCCTGGAGAATGGAGGAATTTCAAAAAAGAATTAAAGAAGTATTAAAAAAACCATTTTCTATATCAGACTTAAAAATTAACGGCAATGACATCATGAAAGAATTAAATCTTAAACCCGGACCAAAAGTAGGCGAAATTCTCCAAAAACTCTTCGAAAAAGTTTTGGAGGATTCCTCTAAAAATAAAAAAGAATATCTTTTGGAAAAAATAAAAAATTTAGTGGCCTAGTTTTTCTTCCCACCAGACAAGCAATGCTGTAGCGTTAAAGATTGAAGAATAAGTTCCGGAAATAATACCTACGAGAAGCGCTATTATAAACCACCTGATTGTTTCTCCACCGAATAACAGCATTGCAAAGAGAACAAAAACTACTGTTAAGGAAGTATTTAAAGATCTGCCAAGGGTTTGCACAATCGATAGATTGGCAACATCTATGAATTTTTTATCCATATGCTTAGTTAAATTTTCCCTGATCCTGTCAAAAACAACGATAGTATCATGTACGGAAAAACCAATTACCGTTAAAAGGGCTGTCACAAATAAAGTATCAATTTCTATATTCATAAATTTTCCCAAAATTGCAAATATTCCAATCACCACTAAAATATCATGTAACAGCGCTGCTATAGCGGCGATGCCAAATCTAAAGGAAGATGCGGGTTTTGGTATTTTCCGGAATGAAAAAGAAATGTATAGAATAATCGCAAGCGATGCCAGCAGTATTGCAATAATTGCTTTCTTCTTAAGTTCTGCTCCAATAATTGGACCAACAAATTCAACTCTTCTTTCCTCAATTGTTCCAAACTCCTTACCCAAATAATCCTTAAGATTATTAATTTTATTCTGTTCCACAACCTTGGTCCTAATTATGTAGGTATTTTCTGCTGAAAGATTTATTTGGCTAACTTCCAAACCTTGCGCAGAAATTTTGTTTTTTAAATCCTCTGTATTGATATTTTTTTGAAACTTATATTCAAGTAAGGCCCCTCCTGTAAAATCTATTCCCATTTTAAGTCCTGAGGTAAATAGAAAATATAATCCCGGTAAAATAATAAGTAGCGAAAAAACAATATACCAAACTTTGTATTTCATGAGATTATTCATTTTCTCTTTGCCGCCTCCTTTAGATCTTTGTGCAGCTGCGCTTTTAGATCATCAGCTGCTTTTTTAATTTTATCTTCAATATGGTCAACTTTTCCGTTTAAAAATTGCCAAATTTTACTGTGATCTTTTTCTTTTAAATGATTTATGAATACTCTTTTGTCGGTAGGTGTCAGTTCGGATAAAACAGCATCTAATACTGTGTGGTGCAGGGAAGAATCAACTAGATCAGACAAGTGTTTTTTTTGTTCATTATTTAAATCCAGTTTATCCAGTTCAATTATTATTGATTCAATTTCTATCAAATGGCTGAAAAAATATTTCATGCTTTATCCTTTACCTTAACCGGACCCAAAGGAACTTCATTTTTTGGGTCATCAATAAAAAAATATAACACAGGTCCTTTTCTGGGGCCACCTGCCAAACCCAGCGCTTCCATTACTTCAGGTGATCCACCCAAATGTTTACCTGTCCATTCCGCCGGTCCCGCATCTCCGATTACTGCTACAACAGCCTGTCCTGTTTTAGGATTTACTACCAGCATTTTCCGGAACCTAAAAAAATCTCTGAATCTGCCAAAATTTTCCGCAAAACCGGGAGCTAAAAATGTCTGAATTGCCAAATAGTATCGTTCCCTTTTTCTATCGATATCGGAAAAGTCATTTTTTGAGGGGGCAAAATAACCCCAGGCACCTAAACCGGGCGCTATACCCGCATCAGCAAACATCGCATAATCTGATGTATTTTCTGCATGCGCATATAAATTATCCCCTGGATAACGGTATAAATGCTGTTCTCCTCCAATTAAACCATAATTCCTATTAAGTCTAATGCCTTCTATTTCTGTTTTGATTTTAAAACCAAAATTATCATTTAATATGTCTGCTATTTCTCTTTCTTCCGAAGGTTGTAACATCCTTACCTCCTGAGGTATCTTTTCAGATAAAGCCTCTGCCAGCAGTACATTCTGGTCATAATTCGCTAAGACATCATCTCTGCTGGCCATCACGGAATGAACCGGTAACTGCAGATTATTCGCAGGAGACGATAGCAGCATTAATCCTCCTAAAGAACCTATTGCCAGATGTTTTAGCGAATCACCGTGTTTATCCCAAAAATCATTTTGAATATTCTGATGGCGCAACAGCCATTTTTTTCTTAAATATTCAAACGACGGTTTTTTGCTTGTAAAATTCATATTTTTTGCTTATTTGGTAAATAATCTTAAAAATGTCCTTGTTACAACAATTGCTGAAAACATAGAAACCAAAACACCTATCACCAGAGTAACTGCAAAGCCTTTTATTAAAGATGTACCCATGCCATAAAGAATAACTGCCGTCATTAAAGAAGAGACATTGGACCCCCAAATTGAAGACCAAGCTCTTTTAAAACCCAATTCCAAAGCAGTTTTTTTATTTTTTCCCCAACGGATTTCTTCTTTGATTCTTTCGAAAATTAAAATATTGGCATCAACCGCCATTCCGATTGATAAAATAAATCCGGCAATTCCGGCTAAAGTTAAGGTAACCGGAGGCAGAATAAATAAACCTGTTTTGAAAACCGCCAAAACCAAAAGAGTATATATTATCAATGCGCCGTCAGCCACCAAGCCCCAGAAACCATACATAAAAGCCATATACAAAACTACCACCAAAAGACCAATGATACCTGCAATTAAGCTTTTATTGATTGACTGCTGACCCAGTGTCGGACCAATTGAATGCTGTTCGATAATCTTTATTGGTACGGGCAGTGCACCGGCATTTAGTTCAATTGCTAAATTTTTTGCCTCTTCTAAACTAAATTGACCTGTAATTACAGCATTCCCACCGCTAATCTCCTGTTCCACATTGGGAGCGGAAACAGGTACATTATCCAAAAATATCGCCAAAGGCTTATTAACATTTCTTCCGGTGATTTCTGCAAATTTTTTACTACCTTCCGACGTAAATTCAATTGCCACTTGCGGACCTGACCTTGCTCCCTGGCTGCCACCAAATGTTACCTGAGCGCTTTTTAGATCTGCTCCTGTCAATCCCGTAGGTACAAAGAGCATCTCTGCCGAAGAAGTTCCGACCTGTTCTCTAAAATCCAGCTCAGCCGTTTTACCCACCAAACCAGCTGCAGCTGACGCATCTTTTATTCCGGGCAGTTCAACAATAATCCTTCTTTGATTACCCAATTTTGATGTCTGCACCAGCGCCTCCGAAACTCCATATAAATTTACTCTTCTCTCTATTACATTCTTGGCAGATTCCAGCGCACTATCCCGGTTTTTTAAATCAATTTTATCCATCTGAGTCTCTAGAATCAATTCCGTTCCACCCTGTAGATCAAGTCCCAGCTTAAGAGGAAATATTCCCAACAAATCAACTTTTTTACCAAGAATTTTTAAGACAGGCATTTGTTTAATTGGAGGAAGATCTATCCAAAGCGCAAGGATAGTTAAACTTAAAATTATCCACAAAACTATTCGGGGGCGCATAAAAAAATTATACCTTACGGGTAACCTAGATTACTACGCCGGAGAGCAGATCCTCCTCATCACCCAAGATCATTATTTTAGGTTGAGTAATCACCCGTAAAATAAACGGGTCGCGTCTTTTGACCCTAAATTGAAACTCTGCTTCATCCATAAACGAATAGTTAATTTCATTCTCTCTTTTGACCTGTTCATCAGCAATAATCGCCTGCAGTTCCGGCAAAACTATCTGCCCAACTACTAGTAAATCAACATTATCTGAAGGCTGGTTTTTAAAATAACGGGTCGCGAGCATGGCATATTTAATCCGTCCCAGTTTACCCTTATTTTTAAGAATTGCCCCACCCAAACCGGTTGATTTTGCTACTAAATTGAGCAATTCTTTATGGTAAATATAATCTTTACGGAAATGGTATAGCCTGCGGTTAGCCCGCCATTCGGATGAAACCATGCCAAACTTTTCCATTCTGGCAAGCTCACGCCTTACAGCATTAATCTCTTCAGATACCCTGCGGACTATCTCACGGACATGAAAAAGTCCATCACTAGACGATAAAAAAAGTTGCAGTATTTTTACCCGGACTCTTGAAACAAATAATTCTTCTAACATTGCCACCTCCTTTCAGGCAGGCAATCTAATAACTGACTTTGGATCCTTCCGGGACAGTCTGGATCCAAATTTGACCTTTATTAAGCTCTATTTCTTTATTATTTTTATCGACATACTTTGTTCTTGAGAGTCTGTTAGTTTTTATCCATTTTCCCTCTGTGACATTACCGTCCTGAAAAACTAACGCTTTACCGGAACCTATTGTGCCATACAATAGATGAACATTTCCCGGATAACCGTCATTAGCATTTGATTCCTTCTCAAATTGCACAATAACAACTTTTGAATTTAATTGAGTTTTGTTATTTAAATCCACCTGATCCGAACCACCATTTTTTCTTTTATAACTACCCAATGCGACATCGTAAACCCAATTAACATCATACCCTCCCTGAGAGTCCCAAAAATTAACCTTAATATTTGTCACCTGTCCTGAGCTTGTCGCAGGATCTTTGAATTTCCAGGCAACAAAATCTTCATCCCATCTTAAACCCGCTGAGTTAGTAGCTGTCCAACCCCGTTTAGCCCCAACTTCCCAAAGCTTCGCAGTTGTAGAATACATGGTGTGTTCTGTTGCAACCGAACGACCCAACCTTTGGTAATCCCGCCAGAAAACAGGAAATCCTATGCTAAA
The DNA here is from genome assembly GCA_030648435.1 of Candidatus Daviesbacteria bacterium. Classification (GTDB taxonomy): domain Bacteria; phylum Patescibacteriota; class Microgenomatia; order Daviesbacterales; family UBA10151; genus UBA10151. The sequence continues at coordinate 13,392 of JAUSHE010000005.1, read as the reverse complement.
TTGATTTAAATCCTTAACTCCGTATTTTATTATCTGTGACAGCGCATCTGCAGGTCCGGGAGTATTTGCTCCTCCGACATGAGCATAAAGAGCATCATATTCAACCAACCAATCTAAGAAATAAGTCCTTGCCGACCTCACCGGCCCCACTTGCACATCTGAAAGATTGCAATAAAATATAGCCATAAAACGAGTAATCCCACCTTCTGCAACCGCCTCATATACCACGTCCGCAGAAGATAACCCTGATTGGGATCTTGCTTCTGTATGATTTTCTATCATAACTGCCAAAGGTCTTCTTTTTTCCCAGAAACTTTTTGCTTTTTTGGTATGACTACTGCCGTTTAGCGGACATGTCTCTGTTTTCGGTTCGCTGGGATCCTCAGCCATAGGATCTGCCGCAGTCGGCAGTGAAGCGGTGGGGGAAGAACGCTCTTTTGTAATCGGACTTGATCCTATGGATTTAAATATGGAATAGGATACGGCAGAAGAAGAACTATAAAATACTACTCCTAAAATAACAAGAACAAGAATTTTCTGTATACTGCTTAAGCCTTGAAATATTATAATTAATTTATTTAATTTATCCATAAACATCAAATTTTCATTGCTTTGCTGACTACTGTTTCTTCTTCTTTCGATAACTCATACTTCGCACTTTTACCGTTGACTATCTGCTTACCGAATACTCTCGTCCCCGATCTGGCATGTAAACTTGTAATTACAACCCCTGATCCTCCGTTATCTAACAAACAAACAGTAAAACTCTGGTCCCCACCTGTATCATCATAAGGGTTAAAACGCAAAATTTCTACCCTCTGTATACATTCTAAACCTTTTCTCTGATTAATCTCTACCTGATTAACTAAACCAGCCAGCTCTTTTTTAAAACCCTCAACTACTTTAATAGTCTCCTCAAATTTTTTCCTGATATCTCTTTCTCCTGATTTTGGAAAAAGAAATTTTAAAAATTTGTTTTGTCGCCCAATAAAAAAACTTAAAAATCCCAGCCAAATAAAAATTACCACCATCGCCGCAATCACGAAGATGGTCCAATCCGGATACATAAGTTACTCTTTCAATATACTTGATGTATAGAAATCTGTCAACTAAAAACATGTTGAGGCACGGTTAGTGCTTGACAGCCTCATATGCGTGTGCTAGGCTCAAGTGTGCGTATGGCTATTCATCAAACCAAGCGTCAAACGGATTTGGAAAAACGCCTGCAGATTTTGCGAAGACAAGTCTATGGCAAACAGGAGTTCAAAGTTCAAAGCGTCTCTCAAACTACCTCAATTCCTTACGATGATATCGCGTTTCTATATAAAGATCTGCTAAAAACTTTGTTTTTTTCATCTATTGCAATAGGAGCACAAATTTTATTATTTTTTCTTTTGAGAAATCACTATTTAAATATCAATTTCTGAAAGGGGGTGAAAAATTATGACACAAATGTATTGCGTTAAATGCCGCCAAAAACAAGAAGCACAAAATGCGCAAGAAGTTACTATGAAAAACGGTAAGAAAGCCTCAAAGGGCACTTGTCCTGTCTGTGGAACTTCTATGTTTAGAATTGGTGGTTAAAATTTTGGTGAATAATTCACCATTTCGTAAAACCCTGTATCAAACGGTACGGGGTTTTTCGTGGAGTAAAATGCCTGGGAAAATAGTAAGCCAGATTCTGTTTTAGATGATATTTATCTAACGCTCCTGATTTCGATAATAGAACGAGCAGTTCTGTCGGTTCTAGGATTGCAGCGGGGAGGATTGCCCGTTTCACCCGAGCTTTACCTCGGTTCGTCACTGTTGCTCTAACTAGGCCTTACGGCTGTTAGCTTACGCTAACCACCCTGCTCTGTGCTGTCTGGACTTTCCTATCCGCCAAAGGCGGATTAATCATCCTTCTTCCCAGGCAAGACGTATTATACGGGAATTAGAGGTTTCTATCAAATTTCTTCTTCAGAGTGAATATTGAGACCTTCCTGAATAACAAGCTGAATTACCACTGCAATCGGTACCGCCAAAAGCGCCCCTGCAATCCCCAAGAGTCTTCCTCCAATTGAAACAGCCAAAATCACAAGTAAAGGATTAATACCTACCGCCCGCCTCATTACCTGAGGAACAATAATCTGGTTTTCAACCTGCTGCACAGCCAAATAAAGTCCTCCTATTAAAGCAGCTAAAAGCGGAGAAACAGTTAAGCCCACCAAAATCGCCGGAATGGATGAAATAATAGGCCCGATTACCGGTACAACTTCCAATAGACCGGCAATAATAGCCAGAGGAAGCGCAAACTCAACTCTTAAAAGAACTAATCCTATATAAACCAGCGTCCCGACTACTACCGAAAGCACTATTTGACCGTGCAGCCAAGCTCCTAATTTATCTTCAATTTTCCTAAGTAATTCCTTAACTTTTCCCTTTCGTTCCCCGAAAAATGAAGTCACATAATCTTCCATTTTTTCCCGGTCAAATAACATATAAATTGTTACCACCAATACACTGATCCAACTAATCAAATTTTTAAACAAATTCACTGTAAAACTTACTACCTGTGTTGAAATTTTTGAGACCTCTTGTTGAATCACCGATTGGTCAACAATATTTGTTTTTAGAAGAGTATTAATTGTTTCTCCTAATCTTTGTATTAAATTACCGGTTTGACTAACCAGTGGACTAAGACCTGCTGTAAGTAAGGTCGCAATTATTCCCAAGGTCAGAGAAAAAACTAATATAACTGCTAAAATTTTTGGTACTTTCCATCGCCTCAAACGTTCAACTAAAGGATTTAGTGCTGACATTAGAATAAAAGCCACAAAAAATAAAAGAATGATGTCTAAAATATGAAAGAGTATCCAAAGTAAGACCCCAAAAGCAGCAATGAAGATTACTGTTTTTGCAGATATATCAATTCTCCGTGTCATAAGTGTCATGGTACCAGTTATTTTGAGTGATATCAATCCAGAACACATTTTTCTCTTTTTCAAACCAGGTTATTTGTCTTCTGGCGTACCCGTGAATTTTCCCCTGCAAGACTCTTATTAGCTCTTCTTTGTCTGTAATTTTCCCTTCCAAATAATCTGCCAAAACCCCATATTCAAGCCCCAACTGCCTCATTCTTTCAAAACTCAACCCTTGATCGTGTAATTTTACCGCCTCCTCAATCATTCCCTGATTTATTCTGCTAACTACCCTGTTGTCTATACGTTTATATAAAACTTCCCTTGGAGCCATTAGACCAATCTTTAAAACATTCTTAAAACCACCCCGGACGGTGGCCCGAAGGGACTCCTCCGGGGTGAGCGCAATCTCTATCGCCCTAACTAATCTTCTGGGATTTTGCCTGTCTGAATAATTCATATCTTCCCATTTATCAGGTAAGATTTCCTGTAATCTTTTTTGTAATTGTTTTATTGTTAAATTGTTTAATTGCTGTCGGAGTTTCGGATCTATGGGAACCCCTAGATTGGGTAAACCTTCCAATAAGGCCTTTAAGTATAAACCTGTGCCTCCTACTATAACAGGCAGTTTTCCTCTTTTATAAATCCCTTCTATTGCTTTGTTTGCATCTTTGACATAATCAAAAACCGTATACTGTTTTTTTGGATCCGCCACATCATACATGTGAATTGGTATATCATCAAAACTCCATTTTCCATTTTCAATTCTCAATTCTCCATTTTCACCGGGTCTTTTCCCTGTTCCAATATCTAATTTTTTATAAACCTGTCTCGAATCACAAGCCACTAACTCCCCATTTAATTTCTTAGCCAACCTAAGCGCTAAGTCTGTTTTACCGGTTGATGTGGAACCTAAGATTACTAATATTTTTTTCATCACAGACAATAGAAATGATAGTATATTAAAATTACCTATGTTATTACTAATACTTTTTTTATTCGGTTTAATAATAAGGCTTTTATTAATTCCGTTACCAGGATTCAAATTTGATATTGATGCTTGGTCTGCCTGGGCAATAAGACTAAGCAATTTCGATTTTTGTCATTTTTACAACAAAGAGTTTTTTTCAGACTATACCCCCGGATATTTATATATTTTAAGTTTTTTGGGTTTCTTAAAAAATTTATTAATTCTGCCGGATAATATTTTTTATTTCTTATTGAAGATGCCGGCAATTATTTCAGAACTAATTATTGGATTATTGATATATAAGGAAATTAGAAAATATATTTCAAAAAAATGGGTTATTCTTGCTTTCGTTCTCATTTTATTCAATCCTGCGCTAATTTTTAATAGTTCAATATGGGGACAAATCGATAGCGTCTTAACTCTACTTTTACTTATAACTATCATATTATTAAAGAGAAATAGTTTTATCTTCTGTTCAATTTTCTTTGGACTGGCTTTATTAGTTAAACCGCAAGCAATAGCTTTAATTCCAGTATTTATACTTTTTCTAATAAAAAATCCTAAATTCTCAAATTTATTAAAGATTACAATACCGGGCTTTTTGATAATCTTTATTTTATCTTTCCCCTTTTTCCCGAACCAAACATTAATAAATTTATTCCAACATGTTTTAAATACTGCTAATGAATATTCTTCCACTTCAGTCAACGCTTACAATCTTTGGGGTATAGTCGGTTTTTGGATATCTGACAGTCAACTTTGGAATAATTTATCTTACCAAGCATGGGGGTATATTTTGCTGGCAGGATACTGGATTATTTTGGGATATCTTTTTCTTAAGAATAGATTATCTCTATTCGCCGTCGCCGCTTTGGCAACAATGGGATTCTTCTTCCTACCAACCCGCGTTCATGAAAGATATCTCTATCCGGCTATAATATTTCTAATTCTAACTGCTGCTAACCTGAGATCCAAATTATTACTTATATTAACAACCGTATTAAGTTTGTTACATTTTCTGAACCTCTATTATGTATACATCTATTACAATGAGATCTACTTACAACTACCAAAGGTTTTATACAATCAAATCATCTATAATTTTCTTGATTCCAGCGGCAAAAATCTATCTTTAATTTCTACTATGATTTTTATTTTTATTACTATTGTTATAATCAAAAATAATGCTAAAACTTCCGAAAATTAAATCGAAGTATATTCTAATATTAATTTTACTTTTAGCAGCCTTCCTGCGTTTCTACCGTTTAGATTACCCAAACAAATATGTATTTGATGAAGTCTATCATGCTTTCACAGCCAAGGAGTATCTAAAAGGATCTGCATCTGCCTGGGAATGGTGGACCGCTTCACCGCCAGGGGTTGCATACGAGTGGACCCATCCGCCACTGGCTAAAGAAATTATGGCAGCTTCCATGTTTATTTTCAGAACAGAAGATGCCTGGGCTTACAGGTTTCCGGGAGTTGTCTTGGGAATATTATCAGTTTACATGGTTTATCTATTGGGACTTAAATTATTAAAAAATCAGACTGCTTCTTTAATGGCTGCTTTTGTCTTTTCTCTTGATGGCTTAAATTTTGTTCAATCCAGAACCGGCATGAATGACATCTATTACGTCACTTTTATCTTAGCCGGCCTGTTTCTTTTATTAAATAAAAAATTTATCCTTGCAGCTATCCTTTTAGGACTGGCCCTGTCCAGCAAATGGGCAGCAATCTATGCATTTGCGCTTATACTCTTTATTTTAGTGAAAAACCGACAAAAGAAGAAATTATATTTATTTATTTTTCTTCCAATAGTAATTTACTTACTTGCATATTCTCCTTTTTTCCTGATTGGACATACTTTCAATCAATTTAAGGAGCTGCAACAGCAAATGTGGTGGTACCATACCAATCTAAAAGCAACCCATGCCTACTCTTCGCCGTGGTGGTCTTGGCCGCTAAATTTATATCCTGTCTGGTATTTTGTTGATTACCAAAAAAATACCATGTCTAACATTTTCGCATCCGGTAATCCCGTCCTTTTTTGGACAGGAAGTATAGCTATTTTATTAACTATCTGGGAAATAATCAAAAAAAGATCAATTAGTTTGGCTGTAATTATTTTGGGGTTTCTTGCTTTTTGGCTACCCTGGGCCGGGTCTCCCCGGATTATGTTCTTGTATCATTTTAGTCCATCTGTCCCGTTTTTATCTTTGGCTTTAGGGTATCAGCTTAATAAACTTATGAGGGACAAGAAAGGCAAACAGCTTCTTATTGCACTTTTGATTCTAATACTGATAAGTTTTATATTAGTATTTCCTTTTCTAACGGGAATACATCTTCCACGAAATTTTATCAACTCATTTTTCGCTACAAATCTTTCAAAGAATCCATTTTAAAACAAGGGGTTATTTAATGAGTCTTTTTAGAGTTTTACCGGCGGCAAAGCCGGGAGTTTTTTTGTTGGGGATTTGAATAGTCTCTCCGGTTTGGGGGTTTCTGCCTCTTCTGGCCGCCCGGGATCTAATCAGAAAAGTTCCAAAACCTGTAATTACTACTTTCTCTCCCCTGACTAAGCCGTCCCTGATTAAATTAAAAGTAGAGTTCACTGCATCGGCAGATGCCCGTTTAGTTAAATTGGCTTTCTTGGCAACCTTTTCAATAAGTTCATTCTTTGTCATAGCAGGAATAAATTACCAGAAGTTTTAATCTTTATCAAGCCCCAATTATACTGTCATCGTAGATTCACTGTAGCGGGTTTCCCGAATAGCAGTGATTTTAACAGCGCCGGGAACCATCACTTCTTTAGAGATTCTATCAGCTATATCATGAACTAATTTTGGCAATTCATCATCGGAGATTCTCTCCGGCACTACAACAACTCTCACTTCTCTACCTGCCTGCACAGCAAAAGCTTTTTCAACTCCCTCAAAAGAGGTGGCAATTTTTTCTATGTCACCCATCCTTTTGATATAATCCCCGACATTTTCATGCCTTGCTCCCGGCCTGGCTCCCGATATTGCATCAGCAATATAAACAAGGATGGATTCAACCGAAGAAAATGGCTTATCTTCGTGATGTTCGGCTATACAATTAATAATCTTTTCCGATAAGCCAAATTTCTTAGCCAAAGCAGCGCCTTTTTCAACATGCGTGCCTTCCTCACCCTCTGTCACAACCTTACCAATATCATGCAGTAAACAACCAATACGGACTACGTTAACATCTGCCCCAACTTCCCTGGCCAGAGCAATACCAATTTGAGTTTCTTCCTGAGTATGTAAAATCAAATTCTGACCATAAGAATAGCGGTATTTAAAACGGCCAATAATGTCCACCAGTTCTGCCGGCAGATTATAAACTCCGACATCCTGGCAAAGCTTTTCTCCGGCTGCCCTCATTAATTTATTGACATCTTCTTTTGTTTTCGCAACTATTTCCTCAATCTTTTGGGGCTGAATCCGGCCGTCTTCCATTAGTCTTTCCAGTGATACTTTGGCAATTTCCCGTCTTACAGAATCAAAAGAAGATAAAATCAATGTATCCGGAATCTCGTCATCCATCACCACATCAACTCCGGTAGCTTGTTCAAAAGTGCGAACGTTTCTTCCTTCTTTACCAATAATCCTGCCTTTCATTTCTTCATCAGGTAATTTAACTTTAGAAGTTGTAAATTCGGAAACATAATCCGTTACCCCATGCCTCATGGCATCCGCTAAAATCTCTTTGGCTTTTTCATCTGTGGTTATCTTTATTTCTTCTTCTGCTTCTTTTATTTTTTTGGACATCTCGGCAGCTAGTTCCTGATCCAAATTTTCAAGAAGAATTTTTTTTGCTTCATCGGCTGACACGGAAGAAACTTTTTCCAGTTTGGAAACCAGGTCTTTGCGGACTTTTTCCAGTTGGTCCAGTTTATCGTCAATTAACTTTTGTTTTTCAGCAATTTGCCGCTCTCTCTCTTCTAAAATTCCTTCGCGTTTAGCCAGTTCTGCTTCAGAAGCAGAAGATTGGTTTGTTTGTTGACTAGGTTGAATGGGTCCAAATGATCTTTGCATAATAATTTTGAAATCAGAAAGACACCCCACTTAGACGGGGCTTAGAGAGAGTATTGAATTCCGAGAATAACTTTCATTATAATTTATCTCACTCTGTCTGATTCTCTAAACTTATTTTACTCTTTTTTTCCTAATTTTTCAATTATTCCTTTAATCACTTCATACTCAAAACCTTTTCGCATTAAAAATTCATAAGCTTTTTGTTTGAATTTTTGCGGATCTAAATTTCTCCAGGTTCTCATTTTCTTTTCTAATGCAAGTTTCGCAAGGTCTTCTTCGCTGACAGCTGACGACCGACTACTGACTACTTCTTCAATAATTTCTTTGGCAATTCCTTTTTGAAAAAGCTCGGCTTTGATTGCCCTAATCCCTTTTTGTTTACTCCTTCTTCTTGCCTCAGTCCATGCTTTGGCAAAGATTAGATCATCAATCATCCCCTTCTTTTTTAAAACATCAACAACAGCATCTATTACTAACTGACTAAAAGTTTTTCTCCTAAAATAATCTCTCACTTCTTTTTCCGAATGCTGCCGGAGGCCAAACCACCGGTACATTTTCTCTATCAATTTCCCAACTTCTGCTTCGAATAAAATTTTATCCAAGTCCCGCGGATCAATGATCTTCCCTACCACTAATCTTCTGTTAACCACCAAATCTTCATCTGCTCCAAAAGCAAATTCACCATCAAGAAAAATATTAAAACGCAGAGGATTCTTTTTTTGTGGAGCAACTTCCGTAACTTTAGACATCAGACTTCTGCAACAATCGCTTCTTCTTGTCCTACAATAATTTTTTCTTTGCCCTCTTTTTGTTTATTCCACGCATCTCTGATTTCTTTATCCAATTTTTCTGCCTCTTTTTTATTCTCGGCAAGATACGCAGAACTCGCAACTCTACCCTGACCCAACATTTTTTCTCCCCATTTAATAAATGCCCCTGATTTAGTTAAAATCCCAAGCTCTACTCCTATATCTAATAGCTCTCCTTCACGGGAGATACCGTTTTCATTCATATCAAATTCCGCAATCCGGAATGGGGGAGCCACTTTATTTTTTACCACCTTCACACGGTGGCGGGAACCCACTACTAAATCTCCATCTTTGATATTTTCAATTTTCCGGACATCCAGCCTTACAGAAGCATAGAATTTTAAAGCTAAGCCCCCGGGGGTAGTTTCCGGATTGCCAAACATGACTCCGATTTTTTGCCGCAGTTGATTTGTAAAAATTACAATGGTGTTAGTGTTGGAAACTGCACCAGTTAGTTTCCGGAGAGCCTGAGACATTAAACGGGCCTGCATACCCATAGTAGAATCTCCCATTTCCCCTTCAATCTCCGACCTTGGAACCAATGCTGCCACGGAATCAATAACCAGAACATCTACCCCGCCGGAGCGGATTAAAGCCTCTGCAATTTCCAAAGCCTGCTCCCCTGTGTCGGGCTGTGAAATTAATAACTCGTCTAAATTAACTCCAATTTTCTGTGCTCTTTGCGGATCAAGCGCATGTTCTGCATCAATAAATGCCGCCACCCCACCTTTCTTTTGTGCTTCAGCAATCACATGCAGAGTTACTGTAGTATTATGGTTTATAAAACCATTACCAAAGAATGAAGCAGTTTCAGGCACTGTAAAATCAACCACCAGTGATTTTGATTCCTGAACATCAACTATTTCGTCCCAGAAAATATTTCGCAAAAATATTTCTTTTAATTCTTGATATATTGATAATTCTCTTGCGGGCTGAAAAGTATTTAGAATTTTATCCAGTCTGGGATAGGTTAATAAAGAATGACCAGCAGTACCAGGTAAATAATCGTATACAACATCCCAGTGCTGTCTGGTAGTACTCCCTAAAGAGATCCTATAATCCTTCATCAATTGTTCGATTTTATGATTGATAAAAGGAACAGTATCTCTATTGCTCTGGTATTGCCGTTCTTCTTGAACATACAAAGCAAGTTTTTTGTTCTTTCTTTCAGAAACGAATTTAATCTCTTTATAAAAAATCTTTTGATCGTTAATTCCATCAATATATAAATAGTAATAGGTATTATCAGGATACTTTTTAAGCTGTCTCGCCTTAACTCTTGCAGTTATACCAAAATTCAATAAAACTAGCTGTAACTGTTTTATTAGTTTCAAGGATTTTGTGCAGTATTCAATAGTATTTGTGCTGAAACAACCATCAGTTTCAAATAGTGACGACAAGAAATTAGCAACTATTTCTCGGGGTGATTGCATTACTGAATAGGGAATTTCTTTCTGTTCTGCCGTGGCATAAGTTAAACCTGCAAAGAGTAGGAACTTTCTTGCCTTGCCATTATGAATAACAAATCTTCTTGTATTTATGGTTCTTTTATCTAAAGTAATTTTGGGTTCTTCTCCAAATATTCTCACACAAAGCTGACTAAAATCATTCGCCACCTCTTCATCTGCAATGGTAATCTGAATGTCATTTTTATTAAGACCCCTTGACGTACAGGTACCATCACCAACTAAGTAACCCATTAACTTTGCTAGGTCAGACGTGAGAGCAGATGGAGAATTAAAATCCTTACCCCGATTATTGTGTTTATCTTTTATATATCTAAATCCTGAGAGGCTTACACCCGAACCAAAACAATATTGCCCTCTTTGTATAGCAATACGGTCGTCTATTCTCAATTGATCAAGCCGCCGCCAAATATATTCTCCTCTACCGTCTAAAACTCGCACCCTATGATTAGGAGTTCCCTCCAATTCAAAACCGTATGACGTTTTTATCTTTAAAGTTCTCTGTATCCCGCTATTATAGAAATGGCTTGTCGAAGCAAATCCGCCTTCTGAATATACTTTTATTTCTTTTGATTGAAACCCTTTCTGATTAAGATCGCCTAGGAGACCAATCGGTAACATGCCATATTCTGTAAATACTAAAGTATCTATTGTGACACACTTTCCGCCAGCCTCAGGACCATAAACTTCTACGATCCGACCTTTTGGTAAACCTCCGACACCCAACGCCAAATCCAGCGCAATAGAACCTGTGGGAATTACTTCTGTAGCGAATTTCTCAACCCGTTCACCAAGCCGCATAATAGAACCGGTACCATATTGTTTTTGAATTTGCGCCATTGCTGTATCAATTGCAGCTTTTTTTGCATCAACATTATTTGCCATATTCTATATATACCAAATATTTCCCAAATATCAATCCCCCAAAATGATCTTATGATAAAATATGCTCCACGGGGAGTAGTATAGTGGCAACACGCTGCGCTGGGGGTGCAGCATCGGGAGTTCGATTCTCCCCTCCCCGACAGATGAAACTTATCTCATTAAATACATGGGGTGGAAAAGTCTACCAACCCTTAATAAACTTTATCAAACAATCAGGGGATACAGACATCTTCTGTTTTCAGGAAGTATTTAATACCAACTCTAATTTCAAAGAAATGTCCGGGTTCAGAATGAATCTTTTTGATGAAATATCCAAAGTTCTTGAAAATTACCAAGTCTACTTTGCCCCCACTGTAGACAATTATATTGCCGGCAGCTTCCAGCCAAATTTTATTGATTTTAATTTGTCTTGGGGTTTAGCTATATTTGTCAAAAAAAATCTTAGCATAAAAGCTCACAACGATTTTTGGGTTTACGGAAACAGGGGCAGTTTTAATCCAAAAGATCTAAACAGTCTTTCAAGAAATGTTCAATATATTAATTTTATATCCGGAGGGAAAAAATTTACTATCTGTAATATCCACGGAATCTGGGTTAAGGGCGGGAAAAAAGACACTCCCTCCAGAATCCAACAATCGAAACAGATTTTAAGCTTTTTGGATCAACAGGATGGGGAAAAAATTTTATGCGGAGACTTCAATTTGGACATTGATACCAAAAGTATCAAAATGCTGGAATCAACATTGACCAATTTAATAAAAAAATATCATATTAAAAATACAAGAAGCAGATTTTTTCCAGCCAATGAAAAATTTGCCGATTATACATTTGTCTCCCCGGATATTAACGTTACCAATTTTCAAGTCCCTGATATAGACATTTCAGATCACCTACCAATGATTTTGGAATTTTCTTAAGCAAAGCTTGCGAGCTAATCGCTCTTAAACCACTTTTTCCCAGGGGAACTCTTCTCGGCCGAAGTGGCCATAGCTGGCTGTTGGCAGATAAATTGGTCTTTGTAAATCCAACTCTTTTAGAATTCCCGAAACAGATGTATCCAGGATTTTTTCCATAAAAGAAAGGATTACTCTGTGAGACTTTTTGTTAGTGCCAAAAGTCTCTACATCCTGCATCGTGGGTTTTTTTGCTCCAATAAAATATGCTAACCTAACTTCTGCTTTATCAGCTAATTTATGAGCTACTATATTCTTTGCCAAGAAGCGGGCAGCATAAGCCCCGCCCCTGTCAACCTTTGACGGCTCCTTACCGGAAAAGCAACCTCCGCCTACCCTGGCATAACCGCCATAAGTATCCACCACAATTTTCCTGCCTGTTAACCCGCAATCAGATGATGGTCCGCCGTTATGCCATACACCCGTTCCGTTAACTATTAAATCACGGATAGAAATTTTAAAGCCAAAACTTTCAATAACCGGTTTGACTACACATTTAAATATATCAACCCTTACTCTGGAAAGCGGTACATTTTCCCTATGTGGAGCAGCAACAACTACCTGAACTATTCCAACCGGAGTTCCGTTATTATATTCCACCGTCACCTGGCTTTTGCCATCCGGACGAAGGTATGGCAATGTTCCATCTTCTCTGACAGTGTCAATTCTACGGGTTAGCGCATGAGCAATCATAATTGGCATAGGCATCAGCACTTTAGTTTCCCTGCAGGCAAATCCAAACATCATACCCTGATCTCCTGCCCCTTTTTTCTTGACCCCAACGGCAATTTCCTGTGATTGCTGGTGAAGATAATTATCTATCGGGGACTTGTCGGAAAATCCAAAACCAGGCTCAGTATAGCTCAATCTTTTTATTTGCTCCCTGGCGACTTTTTTAAAATCAACGACAGCGCGGCTACCAATTTCTCCGGCAATAATAAGCCTGCCATCTGCCGCTAAACACTCAACCCCAGTCCGTCCTTTTGGGTCTTGTTTTAATACCTCATCTAAAATTGCATCAGAGATTGCATCGCAGATTTTATCCGGATGACCGGCACAAACTGACTCTGAAGTAAATGTTGTTATTCCGTTATTTTTAATCATATAGTAACTATTAAAAAACCTCCCAAGCGAGAGGTTAAAGTTTATACGTTCATGTCTAACTGAACGTATCACATCATCCTCTCGTGGATCTGGCACCGTTTCTATCCGGTTGCCGCCACGTTCATGTAAACTGAACGTGGACTCTTGATGTATTAAGTATTAAAACATACTTTAACTATTTTGGCAAGTCTTCAAAAACTGCATGTTTTTTTATCTCTGCTAAAAGTTCCTGTTTTTTATTCTCTAA
>JAUSHE010000043.1 GCA_030648435.1 Candidatus Daviesbacteria bacterium | reverse complement strand
TTTTAAATTCTTTGCAAAGAATTCTTAAACTGCAGGTGTTTCTGCTGCAGGCGCTTCTTCTGCAGGTGTTTCTGCTGCAGGAGTTTCGACTACTGGAGTCTCTGCTACTGGAGCTTGTCCTGCATTAGGATCTGCTACTGGAGCTTGTCCTGCATTAGGATCTGCTACTGGAGCTTGTCCTGCATTAGGATCATTTGGATTCATTAATTTTCACCCCCCCTCTTTTGTAGTTTATCTTGTTCATAGTTGCGCGGTCAAGATACAATCATGTAAACTGATTGCATCAAGAGCTGATTGGTTAAACTGTTAATATGCCCTGGAAAGAGACTCAGTCCAAAACTCAAAGGAAGAAAAGAATTAAACTTGCTTTGATAGTATTGCTATTTGTAATAGGGTTGGTTTTTTTATCATGGACAGTTCGTTTTACACAAAGTTTGTTTATTTCATCCGGACAGAGGAATTACCATTGGGACGGAGAATTTAATATTAATCTGGCAATCAGAACCTCTTCTATCTCTGTTTTATCGTATAACCCCAAAGAGGAAAAAATAACCATTTTAAACATTCCGGATGAAACTTTTGTCAAGGTACCGGGGGGATACGGTTCATGGCAGCTCCGGTCTGTTTACGGCTTGGGACAGGCTGCTTTAGTTAAAGATACCCTTGCTTCGTTTTTAGGGGTACCGGTTGACGGATTTTTGGATTTGAGTTCTGAGAAATCAGCAGCAGATTTTGTGAGCATGCTACGGGAAAATCCTTTCTCGGGCTTAAAATATCTTTCTTCTTTCAAAACTGATTTGACGGTATGGGAATTTCTTAAGCTTAAAATGGGAATAAGTTCTGTCAGGTTTGATAAAATTTATGAAATTAATTTAGGAAAAGCAAATATTTTAGAGAAAAACAAACTTCCGGATGGAACAGAAATTTTTGATGCGGACCCGGTCAGGCTGGATAGTGTTTTGTCGGATTTTGCGGATCCGGCATTTATTGCAGAACATAAGAGTATTGCAGTTTTTAATGCTACAGATAAACCCCAATTGGCGCAAAAGTGGGCCAGATTAATCACTAATTTAGGGGGCAATGTCATTATTACTGCTAATGCTCCACAAAGGCTTAAAAATACCCAAGTTTCAGGTGAGCAATCCCAAACATTTAAACGGCTTAAGCAAATATTTGTCTTAGACGGTATAATTAACCCGCCCGATGAAGGAGTCATCTCCTCCCGTGCCCAAATTAATGTATTATTGGGAGAAGATTATATTAACAAATGATTTTATGGCTGGTACTCTTTTTTATAGTGATAGCAATCTCCTTTGTTTTAGCCTGGCAGTCAATGAGGGATTATCGGGAGATGCCTCTTAAGTCAAAAGAAGAGTATGCTTTGTTTCTGATTCGCAGTACCGAAAATTTAACTGCCAAAACTCTCTCCGATATTAGGGAACACATAGTTAAAGATGGCCTGATTATCAGTTTTGAGAGGCTTTTTAAAGGCAAGAGAGCAGCCTTAACTATATTCGGGCCAAAGTGGGTTTTGAAGAAATTCACTGACAGCTTGGCGCTCCTGGAACTTGAAGATTATAGTTTAAAGCTAAACGATACTGATGTGCATTTATGGGAGATGGGCAGTAAAAGTAAGGATTTAAAGGAGCAAATTTCTCCTGAGATTTTTAAAAACCTGCCTTCTCTGGGGGAAGAAGAACAATTTCTTTGGCAGGTGGTGTTGGGGGCCAAGGGAGATAAGTTACCGGTATTTCAAAGTCAGATCAGAGCTGCAGTATATGCAAAAGATTCTGCCAGAAGAAGGGATCTAGTCCAGTTGTTTCAGAATATCTCCACGGGAGAACTGATAAAAGTTCCCAAACCCTTTTCGCACGAACAGATGATGTCTTTTTACAGATTGAGGAGTTTGGGTAAAGACAGCGAAGGGCTTCTGCTGTATCCGGAAAAAATACTTAAGCTGATAAAATTTTGATTACCGGTTATACTTCCTGTTCTTCTTCCGGTTCCTCAGAGTCACCATCCCCGTTTCCTTCAAAAGAAGTAATGATATTAGAAGGGGAGCTGCCTTCCGCATATTCCAGAAAAGAAGGCTGATTTTTGAATTTTTTACTGCGGAAGGTTTCTTTTATTATTACAGACAGACTGTTGACTCTGACCGCTTTGACAAATAGTTCATATTTATTACCGCCTTTAAATAGCCGGAGAATATGATGGCTGATATCGTCCGGTAAAACTCCCAGGTAACTGCCGTTTGCATCAACTACCGTAATTTTTCTGTTTTTAATAGCCATTTCCACCTGCATTCCGCAAAAAGCCTGAGACAGCTTTTGCGGTTCAGCTACTTTTAGGAGACTGACCATTTTTGTTTTACCGGGTTCCTGCAGGAATAAAGAAGGAGACAAACGGGTTTTGGCGCAGGCTGTAAAGGTAGCTCCCTTGCAATGCTTGGAAGATTTAATAATTTTTAAGTTTTTTAGCGCTATTGGATTATATGGATCGATTTTAGTCACTTCAGAATAATATTTTTTTGCCAAATTGGTTTTACCAAGCTCCAAATGTGCTTTAGCCAGCCGGTTTAAAGCATCAATGTTTTGCGGATCAAGCTTCACTATCTGCCTATTAAGTTTAAGTGCCAGCTCCCACTCTGCATTAAGCGCGGCATCGATTGCTTTTTGGTCCATCTAAGTGATGAAGTATAGATAGAAAGTTAGTTAGTTGTCAATGCTTCGGATTATGTTTGTTTAAATTTATGTTAGAATATCTTCCATGTCAGGGCATTCCAAATGGTCGACTATCAAAAGAGCAAAAGGGGTAGCAGATATTAAACGGGGACTAACATTCACTAAAATTGCCAATGCCATCACTATTGCAGTTAAATTGGGTGGTTCAGGTGATCCCGAGTCTAATCCAAGGTTGCGCATGGCAGCGGAAGAGGCCAGAGGTGTTAATATGCCCAAAGATAATATTCAGCGTGCTATTGACAGGGGTTTGGGCAAGTTACCCGGTCAAACTTTGGAAGAAGTCATGTATGAAGGTTTCGGGCCCGGTAAAGTGGCATTTTTGGTGGAGGGGGTAACTGACAATAAACTCCGGACCCTTCAGGCAGTTAAAAATATCTTTGAAAAATCAGGGGGCAGTTTAGCCGGGCAGGGCAGTGTGGCATATATGTTTGATAGGGTGGGAGAGATAAAAGTAAAGAGTAAGGGTGGTAATATGGAAGAGGAACTACTTGAATTAATTGATCTTGGGGCGCAGGATGTTGAAGATTATTTGGAAGATAATATACAAAAGTATTTAGTATATACAGAAGGCTCAGAATTAAATACTATGGGTAATAAAATTACTCAAGGAGGATATAGTGGAGTAGAGTCTCAACAGCTGATCTTTAAACCAAATATTCTGGTACCAATTACCGATCCGGAGCAAGCCCAAAAAGTGCTGGAATTTGTGGAGAAATTAGAAGAGCTGGATGATGTGCAGGCAGTTTATGCAAATTTTGAATTATGATAATACTTGGAATTGATCCCGGGACTGCCACCACCGGTTATGGGGTTATTAAAATACCGGACGATATCCTCGGCAGGGAATTCAAATATGATATTGAACTGCTAAGTTATGGTAATATCTCAACCCCTAAAGAGAAACTAATGCAGGATAGATTGCATATGATTCATGGGCAGCTGTCTGATGTAATTACGAAATATAAACCTGATCAAATGGTATGCGAAATGCTTTTTTTTGGCAGAAATATTAAAACTGCCATTATGGTCGGACAGGCCAGGGGAGTCATTATGCTGACAGCCTCCCAACATCAGATTCCGTTTCAGGATTATACCGGACCGCAAATTAAACTTATGGTGGCAGGTTCGGGCAGGGCAGACAAAAATCAGGTTCATGACGGAGTCAGGAAATTTTTGGGAACCCCGGGCAGAAGAAGGAATAAACTAAAAGTTAATTGGAAAGGTGGCCACCTGGACGACGCAACAGATGCGCTGGCTATAGCGATCTGTCATGTATTGAAGATGGTAGCAAAATAAGGACCTGGACATGAATCTTAATCTTAACAAAAGACAAAAAATAGTCATCACTGCAATCTTATTAACTATAGGACTTTTATCAACACAATTAGTTAATTTTGAGTTAAGGTTCCGTTTTTTAGGGGGACTGGGCGTCTTGGCTTATTTGCTCTCTCTCTGGTCTCTCAAAGAAGGAATTAACATGACTAAAGCATTTGTGTTGATGATTTTGCCCGCTTTTTTTGCGGTGTCTGTGGCCAGTTTTTATTTTCTTTTGCCGGTCCGTTGGCTGACAAGGTTGCCGGTGGCTTTTATTTTCGGCCTGACTTTTTATCTGTTGCTTTTGGCCCAGAATGTTTTTAATGTGGCAAGTTTGCGCACCATTCCGCTTTACAGGGCTGCATCAACAGCCAGTTTTCTTTTTACGCTTCTTGCGGCTTTTTTTATTTATCATGTGATTTTTGCTTTTAACCTGCTTTTTATTTGGAATGGCGTAGTTGTGTTCCTGGTTAGCTTTCCGCTCATTCTTCAGGTCCTTTGGTCAATACGTATGGAAGATAAACTGTCGGGCGGTGTGGTAATGCAAAGTTTTATCTTAAGTCTCGTTCTGGGGGAGTTGGCTTTGAGCTTTTCCTTTTGGCCTTCTGCAGCTACCATCTGGGCGCTATCACTATCATCGGCAATGTATGTTTTACTGGGACTGACCACACAATTTCTAAGAGGCAGATTAAATAGGAGAGTGGGGTGGGAATATATTGTAATAGGTATAGTCATGCTGTTCATAAGTTATTTTACTACAGCCTGGACAGGGTAGAGGATCGTGAAAAGTTTATTCAAATATCGTGAAAAGAATGGATGATGCAGTATGATATAGTTGCTAGGCATGAATGCATATAATTATAGGACTTATTGTGCGTAATACTGGCATACCTTGTGGATAAGTGCTAAAGAATACCGGACGTAGGTTTCCCGAAACCTAACGAAGCCCTCATGAAGAAGAGGGTTCTCTGCCAGCTATTTGCTGTTAGCTGCGAATGAAAAGCTAATAGCCTGTTCTGTAACCCTCCTATTTCGGTGAGTAGCCAAACTTCCCTATATATCGATGTCGCACAATGTATCTTATGCGACGTCATGAAAGGGGTTTTTGGGAGGAGTGGTTCTTGGGTCAAATATGCGTAAATAATAATGTAATTATGGTGGTTTATTAGTTACCGTTTATTGTGCGTATTTCTTTACCTTTCCCACCGGAATTTTTTAAATATTAAAACCCTTAAATTTTAAAATATATCAACTTTAGCTTTGGGGCTTCCTAGAGCCCTAAAGTGGGATGACTAATTGTACAGCTCTCCCCTCAATAAGCCGTTTTTGAGGCCTTCCAGGGCCTCGGTATATCAGTGTGTCTGCGGGTCGGTTTGTCTGTGCGTCAGTTATCAAAGCGCCAGTTTTTATGTAAAGCGTTTAAGCGCTTTGAAAGAATTTTATATTCATCTATAGAAGGATTAACTTTTTCTGATAATTCCGGAATAATTAATATTGCTGATATTGATTTTGCGGCTCGTTTAACTTGCCATCCCATAAACTGGTCACGTCGCACAATATTCATCATTTTCCTATATGATATTATAACATTAGGATGTTAATTTTTGGACAAGAAATTAAGCGGAGGCATTTTTTAATCCTTACTTCCTTTCTTCTTATATTATTTGCTATTCCCCTATCTGTTTATCTGGTTCAAAAACAGCAGATTTTTAAAAGCAGGGCAGTGACGATGGTCAGGCCTCCTTCGGAGTTTGAAGTGGGACTGGAAGCCGGTGAACAAAGTGATACCGGTAAAGTGAATTTGGTGGCAGAAAGCAAAGCCAAATGGGTCAGGTTAAACTTTATTGGGGATGATTGGACAGCCAGTTCTTCCGCCACTAAAAAATATAACCAGATTATTGATGCCTATAAAGCTAAACGTATCAATATTTTAGGACTGATTGGAGCTCAGTCAGTGGCAGGAGGTTATGACCGTACCAAACCTGATGATTTTATTAAGAAGTATGTTGATGCTGCAGACGCTATTGTTAACCGGTTTGGGGACAGGGTCAAAGCATATGAGCTTTTTAATGAACCCAATGACTGGGCCGGAGGCACTAATGCCCAAGTCCCGCCGGATCTTTTTGCCAAATACTTAGGGAGAATCTACCGGAAGATTAAAATAGATCAGAAGAAACTGGATATTATTTTAAATTCAGGCCCGGTTTTTTCCCATGACCAGGATACCGGCGCAAGCTATCTTGAGCAAACTTATTCTGCAGGCAAAAACCTTTCCGATCCGGAAGCTAATTGGGCAAAAATTAAGGCGGAAACCGGCAGTTACCCCCTTGATGGTATCGGCTACCATATTTATGTTGCCCAAGGCATGAATGACCAAAGGCAAGTGGAACCAAAAATTAAGGAAAACTTAAATGCTTTCAAATCCGTAATTACCATGCTTGATCCCGGCAAGAAAATTTGGATCAGCGAGTTTGGCTGGGGTACCGGTACGGGCAGGGTTACAGAAGAAGTCCAGGCATTAAATCTGGAAAAAGCCTATACTTTGCTTAAGGGTGAACCAACAGTAAGGATGGCGATGTGGTTTACCTTAATGGATTTTGATCCTG
>JAUSHE010000040.1 GCA_030648435.1 Candidatus Daviesbacteria bacterium | reverse complement strand
ATTGCTGTATCAAAAGCTACCAAACTAGATCTAATAAAAAAAATCAAGATAAATCCTGAGAAAGTAACAGTAGCTTATGAGGGATATAACAAAGATAAATTTAAAAAAGATCCAGAAGTTAATAGTTTGAAGGGGTATTATCTATTTGTGGGAACCGTGCAGCCCAGAAAGAATTTAGAGAGAGTAATTAAAGCTGTTGCTAAAATAAAAAATAAAAATTTAATAATAGTTGGCTCCAGGGGTTGGCTAAGTGATAAAATTTATCAGCTGCCCAAAGAGTTAGGGATTGAGGATCGAGTGAAATTTTTGGGACATGTGCCGGATGAAGAGTTACCACCCCTTTACTCTAATGCAGAAGCTTTATTATTTCCGTCGCTTTTTGAAGGCTTTGGACTGCCGATTTTAGAAGCGCAAGCTTGTGGTTGTCCGGTTATTACCTCCAATATCTCCAGTATGCCTGAGGTGGCGGGTAAAGGAGCAATCTATGTTGATCCATATTCTGTTGATGATATAGTTAAAGGGATGCAAAGGTTACCCGCTCGCCATCGCTACGCTCAGGCGTTAGCGGGCGAGCAGGCGGTAGGCTACAGGCAGAAGTTAATCAAAAAAGGATTTGAGAATGTTAAAAGATTTAGTTGGGAGAAATGTGCTAGAGAAACATTAAAGGTGTTAGAAGGAGTGAAATAAATAATTATTAAATTGCTTGATTTCTAAATTGTTGAAAAAACAATATAACAATTGAACAATAGTAACAATTTTGATTTATTATGAAAAAATATATTCTGGGAGTTAAAATAGACGATATCAAAATAGATCAGGCATTGGAAATGGTGCATGATTGGTTGGGAAGTAAGAAGAAGTATTACATAGTTACTCCAAATCCGGAAATAATTATGGCCGCCCAGAAAGATCTTGGATATAGAAAGTTATTGAATGATGCAGATTTATCTATACCGGATGGAGTAGGGTTAAAACTATCCGGACAGGTTAAAAATACCTTTGCCGGGGTAGATTTCATGGAAGAGTTAATAAAACACTTAAGCGATTGGGGTGCTACAATAGGACTTTTAGGAGGTAAGAATGGAGTAGCAGATAGGGCAGCTAAGTGCTTAAGGACAAAATACCCTGGGGTTAACATAATCTTTGTTGAGTCCGGGGGAGAAGTGGATGAGGGAGGGAATATGCTATCGGACTACCGACTACCGACTACTGCAGAAGACAGTAGACAGAAGACAGTAGACTTGCTCTTTGTGGCTTTTGGTCCACCAAAACAAGAGAAGTGGATTGCGCAAAATATTGACAAACTTGACGTTAAAGTAGCAATGAGTGTGGGAGGATCTTTTGACTATATCTCCGGTGATATTCCAAGAGCACCAAGAATAGTCAGGGCTTTAGGATTTGAGTGGTTGTTTCGTTTAATAGTTCAGCCCTGGAGGATAAAAAGACAATTAAGCTTGTTAAAGTATGTGTTACTATTAATGTTCAAATGATTATTACAAAAACATCTCAGGACTTAAAGCCAGTTTTGATGGAGGGAGTTAAGGCAGAAGTTAAAGAACCGTACTCTATGATTATTGATACAGATCAAGTTGTTTTTGTTGTTAACCAGGGTATAAATGGAGTTGAATTTAATAAAACTGAAGGGTATTTTAGTAATTATCCGGGTGTGCAGGTTTATCAATGTTTGTATGGTCAGGGAGTTTTGGTAATGCAACGAAATGATGAATTAGGTGAGGCAAAAGAGTTTAAGGTAGTGACTCTAAATTCCGGCAGACAAGTAGGAGTTCCGGCTGGCTGGGCTATTTGTCTGGTTAATGTGGGAAAAGCTTTTTTGGTGGTAGTAGGAAATGTTAATATCAGATCAAAAGATATTGATTCAAGACCAGTCCTGGCAAAAAAAGGACTGGCATATTATATAGTTGAGAAAAAGGGAGAAGTGGGCTTTGAGCAAAATCCAAACTACAAAATTCATCCACAAATTACTACAGAATGACCTTTTTGGCCTTCTGACAACATATTCAGGGTCAATTAGCAGAAGATTGAAATAATTGCTAAATTGCTAAATTGTTGTTAATTTTAAGCAATATAACAATTTAACAATAGTAACAATCTGCTTTTAAATTAATATGAGCTTGAGGCAGATTCACCAGATGGTGTTTTTTGAGTAATTCCCAGTAACCACAGTACCGCTTCTTTTTTGTATCTTCTATCACCTCTGGAGTTAATTCTGATAGCTGGTAGCTTACCTCGCTTACCCCATCTTTTGATAGTCAGGGGAGAAACTCTTAAAACTTCAGCCACTTCTTTAACAGTTAATAAATCGGGTAAATTCTCAAGTGATAGTTTGTCAGCCATTCTATTACAATGTATATCACAACAAAACAGAGGGTGTCAATAGGCTATAACAGTTACTGCAATTCCACAGTTGCGCCTGCTGCTGTAAGCTTCGTTTTTGCTTCCTCGGCATTAACTTTATTTACACCTTCAAGTACCGGTTTGGGAGCTGCTTCTACCAAATCTTTAGCCTCTTTAAGACCTAAGGTCTGAACGAGCTCGCGGACAGCTTTAATGACTGCAATTTTATTTGCTCCTGCGCTTGCCAGGATAACATTAAAGGTAGTTTTTTCTTCAACCGGTTCACCTGCTGCTGACGGGCCTGCTGCTGCAACTGCTACCGGAGCTGAAGCGCTGACACCAAATTTTTCTTCCAAAGCGTGTACTAAATCAGCCAATTCTAAAACAGTTAATTTCTCAATCTGTTCAATGATTTTTTCCAAAATTAAACACCCCCCTTCGCTATTTTAATTTGATTTAATGCGTAGACTGAACGAAGTTCGCGTACTACGTACACTAAATTTCTTAAATTTCCCTGCAATACCGAAACAATGCCCTGCAGAGGAGCAACCAATACTCCCACAATTTTGCCCCGGAGTTCATCTTTTGTGGGGAGAAGCGCAAGCCGGAGGATTTTTGCCTCGTCTAAAGCCATTTTACCGAGAAAACCTGTCTTTACGCTACCTATAGCTGCATCTTTTAAAGCTTTCACTAGTATCTTAATAGGAGAAATTTCATCATCATAAGCAAAAAGGGTAGCAGTCGGCCCGTCAAGATCCGCTTCGGGCAGCGCTCTTTTTAATAAAGTGTTTTTGGTAATGGTGAATTCACCCTGAACCTCCCGCAGCTTATCCCGAAGATCGGATAATTGTTTCATGGTCATACCTTTGTAGTCTGCAAAGACTACAGCTTTAGCCTTTTTAAGCTTATCTGCAATAATTTGCACTGTCTCTTCTTTTTGTTGTCTTGTTTTAGCCATAAAAAAACTGCCTCGGTGAGATTTATCCTTCGACTACGCTCAGGACTCACTATCTTAAGCAAAAACTATTTTAACTTATGGTATTATATTTGTCAATGATAATCATTTTGACCAAAAAAGCTACAGAGGAACAAATAAAAAAAATGTGTTATGAATTCGGTAGCTATATTAAAGTTGTGGTGGAGATTGAAAAAGGTATATTGGCAGGCGGAGCAGCAATGCATTATGATGAAGAGCAGACACTTTTAGAATATGGTTGCAAGCAGGAGAATTTGTGGGGTGGGGGGATCGATTTTGCAACAGGCGCCGTAGATTACAATTCCATGATAAATGTCAGGCCTAATCAGGAAAATCAGAGCAGGGATATTCTGTCGCAAGAAAAAAGGGATAAATTTAAAGCTATCACAGAGGAGTTGCTACTATGAACCGCAGCCCGCATTTTAGCCACCAGACTGATTTACCTTTAGATAAACAGGTACTAAATATTTCCGTTAATATGGCCAGGTTGAGTGAATGGATCGCGGATTCGTATGCGAGCCATAAACCGCTCATTGACATATTTATGAAGCAAACTGAAAATTATTTAAATGATTTATCAAATCAAAATGTTTCAGAAAGTTTCAAACCAACTCTAACAAGATTTCGAATGGAGTTTGAGAAATTAAGGGAGGAGATAGAGGATGAAAAAAATAAATTATATTGGGCAGAAAAGGCTTTAACTTGGGCTAATATCTTACAGCACAGGGCTAAGTTGGTCTAGGCTGTTTATGGTATAGTTATTATTATATGGAAGAAAAAACTCCAGAAATCTCTCCAGGTCCTAAAAGTTTATTAAGGAGAGCAGTTGACACTGCAAAAGCAATCCATCGAGGATTTGTAGGGTTAGCTGGAGTTGAAGATGAGTTGATTGACCCAACTCCTCTTCAAGATATAACAAAAGCACTAGTGGCTTCTAGAATTGTAGTCCACTGGTATAATGGATTTACTCAACGGGATGCTTTTAGGAGATTAGGTTATACGAAGTCATATGATGCTAAAGGTAAGGAATATGAGCCTTCGGAGCTATTTCCTGAAGAATATAAAGCATTAGGTCTCATTCTTTTTGGGTTCGCGAACCAAAAGTATATTAAGGCTGAACTTGTTCCCGAGAATGTTCATCCTGATGAAAGGATACGTTATCAGATAGTTGATCCGGCAAAATTAAAGGCACTAGCTAAGCAAGTTCCCAAAGCAGCTTAAGTTTATTTGGGGAGCCAGAGCCAGTAGCCTTCTGCAGCCGGTCCTCCCACAGACGGGGTATTAAGCGAAGCTGACGGCGTGGCCACTTTGGGAAGAGGTGAAGTCCAGGCTCCTGAAGCTCCTGTTTTACCCATATTTTTCATAATGATCCCTAAATCAAAAGCATTGATTACGCCATCCCGGTTTAAGTCTGCGTTTTCGTTCCGAATTCCTATGGCTTTTTGTGCTATGGAATAATCCGCGCTGTTTATGACATTATCCTCATTTAAATCCCCGGAAATCAAAGTTATAGGCACTCCGTCATTTAAATTAGTGACTGTGGGGGACATAGTGAAAGCTGCGGCGGCGGCAATCTGGGCAGATCCTTTAAGGAGCGCAGTATAGCCTGATCCCGGATTAAGGCCTGCCAAAGATAAATTGCCGTATTCTCCGGAGGCCGGTAAATCTACGCTAAAACTTAACACAAATTTGGGATTACTTGTTAAAGCGCCCTCAGTAATTCCTACAAACAATTTAGTTGTCTGATTATCAGCTGATCTTCCCTCCAGAGCTACTTTTAAAGATAGGGTCGGTCCATATGAGGTGGCAATGGTGGGAGAGGAAGGTTCAGGAGTTGGTGAAGCGATGATTCCAGCTGAACCGGAGGCAACTTGGGATAAATCAAACACTTTCCTGGCAGGAGAGGCAGATGGTTTGGGTGTAACAGGCGCAATTATTTTTGGGAGCTTGGTCTCGCCGGCACTGGTTTTGATGGTTTGAGACTGCGACATAAGATATGTCCCAATAGGAATGGACAGCAGCACAAATATATATACTCCCAAAAGCAGCTTTTGTGTTAGTGTTGAAAACATATTACAATCTATAATGTAACAAATGATTAAGGTATTATTCAATACAGCTTTAGGTATAGTCCTGATTTTTATCTGGTCGCGCTTTGTTAATATAGGCGAAATCTTCTCCGCGATTTCAAAAGTAAATCTTTTTTTTCTGGTGCCTATTCTTTTTTTTATGCTGCTTTCTCCGGTACTGCGTGCGGTTAGACTGAAAGTATTTTTAGCGGAAGTAACGAAAATTAAGTTACTGGATCTAATTTATTTAAACGGAGCAGCTATGATGCTTAATTTTTTTATACCCATTCGGGCGGGAGAGGTTCTTAAGGGCATCTACCTTAATACAAATTACAATCTGCCTCTTGGAAAGTCTGTAATTTGGATATTTATAGACCGTTTTGTCGACTTTCTGGCAGTACTGTTTCTGGCTTCCGTATTGTTTTTTGTGGTTCCGACCGCTCTTAATATAATGTTTATAACCGTTATAATAATTATATTATTTATAGTTTTATCTTTGACCTATCTGGTAGTTTTTCAATCAACTTTTGCTAGGAAAATGTTCAGTTTTCTGAGATATTTCTTGGTAGTTAATCATATTAAGATATATTTTGATAGTTTTAGCAACTTCATTTTAGAAGCATTTGCTATTTTAAACAGGCATCCTAAAGATTTGATTTTAATGATGGGGATTACTTTTTTGGCTTATGCTGTTGATGCGGCAGTTTGGTATTTTACTTTTATTGCCCTTGGTGCAAACCAGGCTTATTTAAAGATGTATCTTGGTCAGTTGTTATCTGCCCTGACATATCTGGTGCCTGCAGCCCCGGGTTATGTAGGGTCGGCTGAGGCATCAGGGTTGTTGATCCTCTCCGGAGTGTTCGGAATCGAGGCAAACCTGGCCTCTGCCATGACGGTATTATTTCATATCCTGTCCGCTATTTTTGTCCTGATCTTTGGGATAGTTTCTATCTACTTTTTAAAAATTAACGTCGGAACTCTTCTAAAAAAAGTTTTAAAGAGATGAGAGATTCAACTTAACTGATGGTCCCATGGTTGGGGAAAGGGTGACTTTTTGCACTCTGGTTTTACCCAAGGTTTGCAGGAGTGTTTTAATATTGGCTGAGAGTTCTTCTGTGGGTTGGTTTAACTTACCCATAGCAATATGTATTACCGGTGCCTTAGCCTCTGTTTTATATTCTGTTTTACCTGCCTGGAAGGATTCAACAGCTTTTTTAAGGTCATTTACGATAGTACCGTTTTTGGGATTAGGCATTAAACCTCTTGGGCCCAGGATTCTTGCTACTTTGGCTAGTTTAGGCATATATTGAGGAGTTGTAACAACCAAATCAAAATCTACTTTTCCCTTGTTAATTTCTTCAATAATCGCATCTGAACCTTCAAAGGCAAGGATTTTAAGTTTGCGCCCGGTTACAAAAGGGAGAGCAACTAAACCGCGAATTCCTGTTTGGGCGGTATTAATATGCGCTTCCAGAGTGGCATTAAATTTGGAGTAGGATAATTTTTTGACCAGGTCAATTGCTTCGGACAAAGAATAAGTTTTATTTCTATCCAGGTCTTTGGTTATTTCCTGATATTTTTTAGATCTGGGTTTTGCTTTACCGGGTTTGACAGCTTTTTTGACAACAACTTTTTCTACTTTCTTCTCTTCGACTGTTTCTTCGACAACAGCCGAATCATCAATTGTTTTAATTTTTGGTCTACCCATATGTCGGCTTCGCCTCCAATGTATAATGTATAATGTAAAATGTAAAATTAGTTTGCATTTGTTTTAATTGTTAATTTTGTACCTTTACCCCCATGCTTCTGGCAGTTCCTTCCACTATTTTCATGGCTGCCTCTACATTTTTGGTATTTAAATCCGGTAATTTAGCTTCGGCAATAGCTCTTACCTGAGCCTGAGTGAGGGAGCCAACTGGTTCTTTCATAGCTGTACCCGAGCCCTTTTCCAGATTAAGAGTCTTCTTGATCATTTCGGCAACAGGAGGCTCTTTGGTGATGAATGAAAAAGTGCGGTCTTCATAAACCGTGATCACCACAGGCAAAATATTGCCTTTTTTGTCCTGAGTCCGGTCGTTAAAAGCTTTGACAAATTCCATTATAGGCAGACCATGCTGGCCTAAAGCAGGACCAACAGGGGGAGCAGGTGTAGCTGTGCCTGCAGGAATATTTAGTTTAATCAATGTTTTAATTTTTTTGGCCATATTATCCTCTTCTGATCATCCGTCTGAACCATCTAACAAGACTTGGTTTATATGGATTATACTCGGAATAGTCATCGTTAAAAACCCGACGAGTACGCCACCTTTCTAGTACGTTTCCTGCAGCGTCTTCTATTTTGTGGTGTTGAACCTCTAAACCAACATCCCTGTGGGGAGGCCAAGGAAATCCAAAGTGGAATGATACCCTCTTGGAATGATGTGGTTCTTTTTCTTGTGTCATAATTAATGATTATATTTTCTTTATCTGCAAAAAATCCAGTTCTACCGGTGTTTCTCTGCCGAAGATAGATACTAACACTTTAACCTTACCTTTTTCGCCGTCTACTGAGTCAATTTTACCGATAAAGTCAGCAAACGGACCGTCAACAATTTTGACAGTATCATTTGCCATAAAGACCTGTTTGTACATTGGAGCCTCAGATTGGGTGAATTTAACAATTGTGGCCACTTCTGCTTCTGAAATAGGAGTGGGTTTATTGCCCATACCGACGAACGAAGTAACTCCCTGAGTGGTCCGGACTGCCAGCCATGAAACATCATCCAAGACCATTTTAACTAAAATATAACCGGGGAAAATTTTTTCTTTAATATTGACCTTTTTACCGCTTTTGATCTCAATTTTCTCCTGAGTTGGCACCAAAACATCTAAAATCTTCTCCTGCAGATGTTCTGATTCAATTCTTTGTTTTAATGTTACAGCCACTTTATTCTCATGGCCGGAATAAGTGTGGACTACATACCA
Source organism: Candidatus Daviesbacteria bacterium (assembly GCA_030648435.1). GTDB lineage: Bacteria > Patescibacteriota > Microgenomatia > Daviesbacterales > UBA10151 > UBA10151. The sequence continues at coordinate 17,161 of JAUSHE010000040.1, read as the reverse complement.
TTTGGCATTAGGATTCTCGTCAACTTTAACTTCTTCTGTTTTAATTTCCCCCTGTTTTGTATCGTCGTTCATATCATTTAAGTAATAATGCCGTAACGGCAGTTAAAATGTAATCCAGGCCTCCTAAAAATAATCCTACTGCTACAGCCACAATGACTACTAAAATAGTATAGCGGACAGTTTGTTCTCTGGTCGGCCAGGTTACTTTCTTTAGTTCTTCTTTGACTTCATTTAGAAATCCAAATATATTAGGCATGAAAAAATCCTCTAATTTAGAGGACCTTTGTCAAGTATAACAGAGGTAATGATATAATTCAAGCATGCAAAAGCATCTAGCTATTTTTAAAGGTAGCGCAGGGGAGGCAATACTAACCGGCCAAAAAACCATTGAATCGCGTTTTTCCCGGGTTAAAAGCGTACCTTTTGGGGTCATTTCCAGTGGAGATTTAGTTTATATAAAGCCTTCAGGCAAAGATATAATCGGGCAATTCCGGGTAAAAAAAGTGATCTTTTTGGACGGACTTGACTCAAGTGACCTAAGCGACCTAAGAAACTTATACGAAAAAAGACTGGCAGTTGAAAAAGACTACTGGGAAAAGCATAAAAATGCCCGTTACGGCACTTTAATTTTTATCGGAGACTCCTCACGTTTCATTACCTCTCCTGTCAAATTCCCCAAAAAAGACCTTAGGGGCTGGGTTGTGTTACAATGATAATATGCCATTTATTTGGGATTATGATATTAATGAACTCAAGAAGACTAAGTCAGGCAGGCTCCTGATACTTGAGCGGATGATTAATTACGGCCCAAGCAAAGGTGAGAAAATAAGCCTGTCAGAGGTAAAAGAAAATTGGGATAAACTACATTTGGATTCTCTTAAAAAAAGATTAATGAAACTTTTAATATGGGGAAGATAGATCTTACTGCAAAGCAACAGATTATATTTGACGAGATTAAAAACAGCAGTTTTTTTAAAAAAAACTTCTATTTTACCGGTGGAACCGCTCTTTCCGCCGTGTATTTACACCATAGGGAATCTGAGGACCTGGATTTTTTCTCACAACAAGAATTTGATACTCTGCCTATTTTGAATTTAATAACAAAATGGGGTAAAAAGCATCATCTCAAAATAGAATCCCGGGAAATGGAGGCAGTCAGAATTTTTCTTCTGGAGTTTCCAGATGGAGAAAAGCTAAAAGTTGATTTTGGGTACTATCCTTATAAGAGATTGAGAAGAGGCAAATTAATAGAGTCTGTTAAAGTAGACAGTTTGTTTGATATTGCTGTTAACAAGCTTCAAACCATACACCAAAGAAATGATGTTAAGGATTTTGTTGATCTCTACTTTTTGCTCAAGAAGTTTACGGTTTGGGATTTAATGGAGGGAGTGAGGGTGAAGTTCCGTATAGAACTTGATCCTTACACCGTTGCCGCCGATTATTTAAAATCCGGCAGTTTTGAGAATATGCCAAAGATGCTGGTTCCACTTGAACTTGTTGACTTACAAGATTTTTATAAAGATTTGGCTAAAAAGTTGGGTATGAAGGTAGTAAAGCCTTAGAGGCTGGGTGGTGTTTTAGCCTGGGCCGAAGAAGTGGCGTAAGTTGAAAAAGCATCTGAAAAAATGATTTTATCCTGGTCTCTGATAATTTTGACCATGGATTTAGAAGATGTCTCTTTGATTCCTGCAGGTCTTTCAAAAGCCAGGGGTTTTGTCCCGTCAAGCAGTGTGTGCATGATCCTATTCCAAATTGGCGCCGCGCCGGTAATACCGGAAGTTAAGCTTGGGTTCATCGGTGTATTATCCGGATTGCCCACCCAAACTCCTACGACATACTTGGGAGTATAGCCGAAAGTCCAGTTATCCCTTTTACTGTCAGAAGTGCCGGTTTTGACTGCCACTTCAAAGCCCTGAATATTAAGCAGGGAGCCGCGGCCAAAGCTTAAACTTCTGGCTTGATCATCGGATAATATATTATTGATTAGATAGGCAATTTGTGGTGAAATTGCCTGTTTCGAGGTATCTTTGTACTCTTCTAAAATATTATTATTGGAATCAGTCACTTTGATAATGCCGGTAGGTTGACGAAACTCTCCGTTTTGAGAAAAAGCTCCATAAACTCCCATCATCTCAATCATCTTGATTTCACCTCCTCCTAATGTGAGTGATAAACCAAAACGGGAAGGATCACTAAAAGTACTGATGCCTAAATCCCGGGCCGTTTGGATAAAAGATTCAATTCCGACCGTTGCCAAAAGTTTAACAGCAGGTATGTTTAAAGAACCGGCCAGAGCCTGACGCAGGCTGACGGGACCCCTGAACTTGCCGTCATAGTTAACAGGTGAGTAAGAATTTACTCCGTCGCGGAAAGTGACGGGTATATCCAAAATCGTGCTGTTTGGAGTGTATCCTTTTTCAAAAGCTGTCGCATAAGTAATAGGTTTGATTGAAGATCCGGGCTGGCGGAGAGACAGCGCCACATTAAAATTGCCAAAACCGGGATAGTGATAATCTCTTGAGCCTACCATGGCTAATATCTGCCCGGTACCGGCATCTGTGATCATAGCTGCTCCGTTTTTGACATTTAAATTAACCAGTTTTTCGACCTCTTCCCTGACTATTTCTTCTGCCGTCTCCTGAAGTTTTAAGTCCAGGGTTGTATAAATCTTTAAGCCTCCCTGCGAAACCAGTCTTGGTCCAAGCATTTCCGATAGTAAATCTCTGATATAAAAAACAAAATGCGGGGCGCGGATGTTGTTAGCGAGAGGCTGGATATTAATTTCTTCTATGGCAGCCTCGTCTTTTTGAGCTTTGGTAATATAACCTTCTTTAACCATCTTTTGTAAGACTTCCTGTTGTCTTAATTTGGCCAACTCCGGCCTGGTGCCATATGGGGAAAATTGGGTTGGGGAAGCAGGTAAACCGGCTAAGAAAGCCGCTTCAGCTAAAGTCAGTTTTGATGGGGGTTTGCCAAAGTAAGTTTGTGAGGCTGCGGCAATACCCATAATTGATCCGCCGTATGGTGTTTCATTAAAGTACATTTGCAGGATTTGGTCTTTGGAATAAATCCGTTCTGTCCATAAACTTAAAATAATCTCGCGCAGCTTTCTGGCATAAGTTTTTTCCGGTGTAAGCAGGGAATTTTTGATTAATTGCTGGGTAATGGTAGAAGCGCCCTCCATGCTCTCGTTTCTTAAGTTGTGATAAAGCGCGCGCAATATCGCCGGAGGGTCAATGCCAATATGCCGGTAGAAATTTTGGTCCTCAATTGCCAGGGTAGCCTGGATTAGAAATGGTGGAATTTCCGCAAGTTTTACCAGGGAGCGGTTTCGGTCTTTATAAAGCCTATAAAGCAGCTCTCCGTTTCTGTCGTATATTTCAGTTGTTAGGGGTTGCTGATAAGAAGTTAGTTTAGTTGGTGTGGGAAGCTGATAAGCAGCTGTCAGGATAAAAACAGTGTAAATAACCAGAAAAATTGTGAATGCGGATAAAGCGATTGCTATTTTGGATCTTTTGGAAAGATGGAATTTCCTGGGCCGGCCCCTTGCGTGGCGTGGGTGTAAAACACCTCCGAGGTGAGCCATGGCTCCTCGGAGGTGAAAGATTTGTATTGGTACGTTGCCAATTTTTATTAATATAAATTTGACTAAAAGAAGAAGAAGACGCATAATTTTTACTTTTGGGTCAGAATTTTAATTTCAGCCGCATTCTAAAAGATTTATTTAAAGCGCACAAGAGGGAAAATGAAGGGTTGACATTTAGAAACCTATAGTGTAGAATTGTTTGATTAAATATGAATCTTGAAAGAAAGGAAATCGTATTATGGTGGGCGGCAATAGCGCTCAGTGCTTCAGCTCTAGCAGCATTAGCTGTACGGGATTATAAGAGCTACGAGGGGTTAGGAAAACTAGGGTCAGAATCAAATACAGCACAAACAAACCAGCCAGCTACTGCTTCTGAACAGTCTGATGACGGGACACCTTCTATTTTTAAAGATAGACAAGCAATAGAAGATTATCTTGTCAAGTATTTACAAGAAGATCGAGGGTCTTTATTTAAACGCGACAGAGAATTGTCTATTGTGATTACTCCAAAACTTGTTCAGATGAAGGTTGTTGACCCAATGGGGATTATGGCACGTGATTTTCCAGATAAAAGGTCGGAACGCAGCAGAGAAATTCCGACTAATGGTCCTGGTACAGGCCCCTCTATTAAGGCGTTGTACTGGGGGCAAGAAATCCCCGGATTATTTGCGATTTTCGTATCTGAAAAGGATCCTCAAACTCACCAACTACTCAATATATGGGCAGCCCCTTTCAGTAATGAGGGAGGTTGGCCGTTTCACAAACAGCCCCATCCTGAGTTTTTTAGAGTAGGTGGGCTTGAGCTAGATGGTTGGAAATGGTACACCGGCTTTGATACTGAAGACGGACCAATTTCAGGTGAAGAGTATTTTGGTGTTCCGCCCCCCAAACTTAAAGTAGCCAGCGTTTCTCCTATTTCAGCTGCTGCTTAAGAGGTAAAGACCTGCTCCAATTAGACCTATTCCTATAATTTTAGAAATCCATGTTTGAAGAGTGTACTTTTCCCGGAAAATAGCCGGGAATTTTTTGGATAAAAATAGGGCAAAAATAAAAATAAATACATATTGAGTGCCTTGCAAAGAATTAACCAAGGCCGGATTAGCCAGAGATATTGAAAAAAGCAGCAAAAATTCCGAAACAGCGCCGCTTGCTTGTCCTCCCAAAAAAATTAAGCCTGTTTTTGAGAAAAAATTAATCCTGGGACCGCTTGAAGTAATAATTTGTCTCCGCAAGCCGGGAATAGCCAGTAAAATAATTCCCAACGGCAGTAAAATTAATCTTGACCAGACTATCACTGAGAAAAAGTCAGAGCCTAAATATGCTTGCTTCAACAGAATGTAGGAAATAGCAAAAAAGGCGGCAGATAAAATCTCAAAGATAATCTCCTGTTTGTTTATCTTACCCTGCCAGTCAGAAACAGTTAAAACAATCATGCCTGCTATTAAAATTATAATAGCCCAAATTTGATTTGAAGCAATTGCGCTGGTGCCTGACGCAAAAATCAAAAGAATGACCGGAATTAAAGTACCAATAATCGGGATGACGCGGGAAACCTGGCCTGATTTTAGCGCTTTGAACATAAAATAGGCGCCAAAAGTCCACAGCAGGGTAGAGGTGGAAGCGATGATAAAAGTTTCCAAGTTAGGAATTGTGGTAAAAGGTAAAGCCAGCACTGCCAAAAGTGAAATCAAACTGATATAAAAGATATAAACTAATGGGTCAGGAATAGTTTTATTAAGCAGGAATTTACTGCCTAAGACTGATAAGGCATTGAAAAAGTAGGCGAGCAACGTAAAAGGTAAATGATTCATTGATGATTTTCAATCTCTTTTTCTATTTCTTTTTGCCTTTTCTCTAAAACCTCCTCAGCCTGGACTGTGTGGCCAATAAAGCGAAGCAGGGAATGGGGAATCCCGTTATGTTGAATAATATCTGTATACACCAGAGCCGAAGGCCGGATATGCCGTTCCATTGTTTTGTAATCCATTTCAACTAAGCCAAATCTCGGTTCAAAACCCATCTGCCATTCAAAGTTATCAATTAAAGACCAGTAGAAAAATCCCCTGACATTGACACCTGATTTTATGGCTCTGGCAACTTCCTGCAAATAAGCAATTAAAAATCTATTCCTGCGATCATCGTTCGTGGAGGCAATTCCGCATTCGGTTATATAAATAGGTATATCATCCGCCAGATCTGTCAGGACTTCAAAAATTCCCTCCGGATATATTTCCCAGCCTAAATCAGACACATCATGGGTTTGGCCTATCTCCATTTTCCGGGGAATTAAATCATTATTTCTCAAACGGATATGAAAGTAATAATTAATCCCCAAAAAGTCATGAGCGCCTTTGGTAAATAGATAAAATAAGTGGTTGTCAAATATATCATTTAAAAAAACAGCAATTTGTTCTCTGATGGAGTGTTTGTGGGATACCTCAAAAGAGAGGATGTTGTTAGCGATGCCCACAGGTTTGCCGGCAGGATAAGTTTTATGTAAGAATTTATAAGCTTTTTTATGGGCAGAAGTTAAGTTCAAAAAGGTCTTGACCTGTCCCAGCCAGCTTTTTTTAGCATGAGGCCAAACCCGCTCAACATAGGTTTCATAAATATAGACTCCAGGCTCGTTTAAAGTTACCCACAAATCAACATAATCGGAAATGTAAGGTACTATTTTTTTGACAAACCTTTCAAAATATTTAGGGGTGGCTCCGTTTTCCCAACCGCCTTTATCTGCGACCCATTTTGGTAGGGTAAAATGCCATAACGTCAGCATGACTGTAAAACCTTTGGTTTTTAGGTTTTGCAGTACTTTTCTGTAGTGCTCAATCTCTGCCTCATCAAACTCGTTTTCTTTAGGCTCAATCCTGGACCATTCAATAGAAAGGCGGTGGGCATTGTGATTTAGCTCTCTGGCCAGTTCAAAATCGCTTTCATAGCGGTTATACTGGTCACAGGCTGTGCCTGCGCTTTTAAAATCTTCCCAATCAGCATGAATATTATTTCCTTCTACCTGATAAGCAGAGGTGGCAGAGCCCCATAAAAATCCTTCGGGGAATTTTAAAGTTTCATGATCGTGATGTTCCTTGGGATGCTCCTGAGGAATAGTTGGCATATTTTCATTTTATCATGAAATGGTATGATTAATTTGTGATCAGAATTCTGCCTTTTATTTTGATACCGGTTCTTGTTTTAAGCGGGCTTATGGTTTGGCGTAATTTAAGCTCTAAACCAGTATCAGTTGATTCAAGTGTCAGCGTGGAGCAATCAGCAGTTGAAGTGCCGAAAACCTTGCCCGGAGCCACAGTTGATACAAGAATAACGGGCCTGGAGGATGCCATTAGTAAACTTATTCCCCAGGTAAATACTCTTAAAACTTCAAACTCATCTACTTCTCAGGATACAAAGATTTCCAGTCTTGAATCGGCGGTTACTGATCTGAAGGCTCGTATAGCGATTTTGGAAAAAAGCACAACAAGTTCTCAAAACTCGAGTGCAAAATCTTCCACAGTCTATATTCCTTTGGGTTCAGGTGGAGCAAGTGGAGATAAAAATTGGATTAGTCATGATAATTACGGAGCAACGATTGATCCGGCCGAATATCCCGGATATTCCACAATGCAGCTTGAAGTAAACTTCAGAATGGTGCAAAAATCAGGCACAGCTTATGCCAGATTTTATAATGTGACTGATTCTAGCGCCAAAGAACAGGTTTCTACGACATCAGATGCTTTTAGTTGGCAGACCTCATTTGGTTTTACTCTGTCTTCAGGGAAGAAAACATACACTCTGCAGACAAAAAGCACAGAAGGAACAGAGATCCAACTTCAATCAGCCAGGATCAAGGTGAGTTTTTAAGTGCACGGGAGCCAGGATTTGAACCTGGAAAAATGCTTTTGGAGAGCATTGTGATACCATTTCACTACTCCCGTATGAAATGTAGTATACCAGAATTAAAGCTTGATTTCGTTATGGGGTTCGCTTTTTCGACATCTCTTGCAAAACTTATTCAAAGTCAGTTTTTCTTTGATATTTACTGTGTTTTTTGAACCTAAATAATTTTTACTTTTGCAAACTGAACACTGAAAATTAAATATACTTCTATTTCCCTTTTTAGCCATAGGCGATAGTATATCACAATGGAGCCGACAGCGGGAATTGAACCCGCGACCTCATTCTTACCAAGAATGTGCTCTACCACTAAGCTATGTCGGCGTACTTAATAGCTTGGTGGCAAGCTACGCTTACCACTGAGCCATGTCGGCAATTGGAGCCGAAGGTGGAATTCGAATCCACGACATCCACTTTACAAAAGTGGCGCTCTAGACCAGCTGAGCTACTTCGGCACAAGGTATATTTTACCAAAGATGGAAATTAAATACAGGAGTAAATGGACTTTTTTGTCCACTTTTATAAAAACTTAAGAATTATCAACCAAGCTCGAAAATAAGCAAAGCTTGATGCTTCGCAATAATTCCTCCCTACTATAGCCGTCAGCCAAATTTTCTCCTCAGTAAAACTAAGGTGGGTGTCCTGGGACGTACCGTATGGTGCATCCACTTTGAACTCCCGTAAAGTATCAAATCAGTGAAGAAAAATATTTTGGCTTTAAACGTGCTAGGTAGGGCAGTCCTTCGATTGCTCTCAGGATTGTAATCCTTTAGGCCATCTACTAATGTCCTTTAGGATAATTTAATAGTAGAACTCAAAATGCCATTTGTCAAGTAGCTTGTGCGTAGGATATACTGATTGGATGGAAAAAGCAGAGAAGAAGCCATCATTATTTTTTATATACCTGACTATTTTTATAAACATTGTCGGTTTTGGGATGGTTTTTCCTCTTTTGCCTTTTTACGCAGAACACTTTAATGCCTCCGGAACCACAATCGGGCTTTTGGCTTCCAGTTTTGCCATAGCCCAATTTATACTGTCCCCAATTTGGGGCAGGCTGTCTGACAGGTACGGCAGAAAACCAATTATTGCCATTGCCCTTTTGGGCCTGGGTTTATCTTTCCTGCTTTTTGGCCTGGCCAACAGTCTTTTTTGGCTTTTTGTGGCCAGGATTTTACAGGGCAGTTTTTCTGCCGCATCCATGCCTGTTGCCCAGGCCTATGTTGCTGATGTGACCAGTAAGGATGAAAGGATTAGAGGTATGGGAAATTTGGGGGCATCTTTGGCAGCCGGTTTTATCTTTGGGCCGGGAATTGGCGGAATGCTTTCTACGATTAGCCTTTCCTTCCCGTTTTTTGTAGCCTCGGCAGTGGCGCTGGTAAACTTTTTCTCGGTACTTTTCTTTTTACCCGAATCTTTGAGTAAGAAATCAGAGACGCTTGCTATAAAAGAAGGGTTTTTTAATATCAAACATATGTACAGGAGTTTAAAAGGGGAAATGGGGTCATTTTTTATCCTGACTTTTCTGTGGTCTTTTGCGCTGACTAATAATGAAGTATCAGTGCCGCTGTTTGGTTCGCAGATGCTGGGTATTTCTGTCTGGACAATTGGTTTGTTTTTCTCTACCCAGGGGGTTTTGGCTGCTTTGATGCAGTCTGTTTTGATCTATAAAATTACCCGCTTTTTTGGCGAGCACAAAACCGTGGTTTTAGGGTTATCCATTATGGCTTTGGGATTATTTTTAGTGCCTTTTGCCAAAATCCCTTTGTTTCTTTTAATCTTTATGGTCCTTATGACTCTTGGATCTTCCATGACCAGGCCGACTCTGGCAAGTCTGGTTTCCAAAGAAACCAAAGAAGGGCAGGGGATAACCATGGGAATTTTTTCATCGTTTGAATCGCTGGGCCGGGTTTTTGGCCCGATACTCGGGGGTTGGCTATTTTCCAGCTTTGGTTTTCACTCACCGTTTACTATCTCCGCAATGTTAATCTTTGTTACCCTGATTTTTGTGGTACAGATAAAAGGGTTTTTCAGGAATTAAAGCCCCAAAATCTTTAAAAAGAAGTTTAAGAAAAAGCCCAAAATTGTTTGAAGTAAAGAGGCCCGTCCAAAAGGCACCATCAGTAAAATTAAAAGAATTAAAATTCCATAAGGCTCAAGTTTCTGGTATGATTTTGCCAATTTATATGGAAGCTGTGAAAGCAGTATTTTTGACCCGTCCAAAGGGGGAATCGGGAATAGATTAAAAATTCCCAAAACCAGATTGATCAAAACTGTAAAGCGGAGAAGGGAACCCAAAAGAGCAGGGAAAGTTTGAGGCAGGGCATTTAATATATGGAAGATAACAGCAGCTAAAATTGCTAAGGAGAAATTAGCCAATATCCCTGCTGCAGATACAAACAGTTCACCTTTTCTAAGAGAGGTAAAATTTAAGGGATTAACAGGCACCGGTTTGGCCCATCCAAAAAGGATTGGGGAACCGGTAAAAATTAAAATAGCTGGTAAAAGGATGGTTCCAAAAAGGTCAATGTGGGGAATAGGGTTTAAAGTTAAGCGTCCGGCCCTTTGGGCAGTGGTATCACCAAATTTTAAAGCTACCAGGCCGTGCATGACTTCATGAATAATAACGGAAAATAGTAAAATAATGATAGACAGTGCAAAAACTTCAGGCATGTGATATAGTTTACCACATGTCAAAATGTTTTAAATGCGGAAAAGGTAATCATGTCTTAAGTTTCTCCAGGCACAAGAAAGGTTCATCCGGAGCCGGTGGAACCTGGGCGCTCCGCGCCCCAATTCACAAAAGAACCCAGAAACCCAATCTGCATACTTTTAAAAATAAAAGCTACTGTACAAAATGTTTAAGGATAGTTAAAAATGCTTTAGTGGAAAATCGGGATAGCCGTTTAGAAAGTCCGAGAGCGGCATAGCTTTTTTCCCCTCCATTTGGATTATACCTCCGATTGCACCCTTGGGGTGTAGCTTGACGATTTTGTTATTCCATTTTGTCCAAACTCCCGGCCATGGGTGATAGGCCCGGATCATTCTGTCTAAATTTTCCGGCAGTTTATCAATTTCAAAATAACCGCTTTCGCGGGTTAATATATTGCAGTAGCTTGCTTCCTTGTGATTTTGCTCTTTTGGTTTAATCTTTCCTTGTACAAAATCAGTTATAATTTTGGGTAAAATTTCACCAGCGCGAAGAAACATATTTTTACTCAAAGTATCAAAGTTATCATTATCAGAGAGCTCCAAAGCCTCTTGATAAATTATTGGCCCATGGTCAACACCAGCATCCATTTTTATAATGGTGATGCCGGAAATTTTGTCCCCCTGTAAAATTGCTTCCTGAATAGGTGAAGGGCCTCTGTATTTAGGTAAAAGGGAGGGATGGATATTTATACAGCCATATTTTGGTTGGTTTAACTCGCTCGGCGTTAAGATCCTTCCATAAGCTGCTATAACTGCTAGATCAGCTTGATCTAAGGAGTCAACCAAGGTAAAGTGTTGGGCTAGAGCATCTTTGACAGGTTGTACAAAAGATGGAGTTCCCAGAAAAGCTATTTTCAAATTGCCACCTCCTCAAACATATCTGTTCCTACTTTATCTTTACCTGTAAATTTATAAAATTTTCCTTTTTGTTCTAAAACCCTATCTGCAAATAAAATTCCGTTTAGATGATCTATCTCATGCTGAAATATCCAGGCCAAAACCCCTTTTAAGGAAGTGGTGATGACTTTTCCGGAAGGATCCTGATAAGAAACCTTAATTCCCGTTGATCTTCTGACCTCACCCCACATATTCGGGATAGATAAACAGCCCTCAAAGTATTTCTTGGTTCTTTTAGAAGTAGAAATAATTTTAGGGTTTACCACGGAGATAAACTTCTCCCCATTTTTAGCCACAAAAAAGCTTTCTTCCAGCCCTACTTGGGTAGAGGCTAAACCTACCCCTTCAGGATCCTGGAAAGTTTTGGTAAGTTTAATCATCTCCTTTAAGGTATTTTTAAGCGCCTGGTTTAATTTTTTAACAGGCTTTGTTTGAATCCTCAATTTCACATCAGGTGCTTTTACAACATTCATGGGGGAATTGTAACAAACTTTGAATCTAATTGCCAAATTTGATCTGGAACCTATAGTGTGGTATAATTGATAAAATGAGTGGCAGAGTTGAGCAGTTCATCACTAGATCTACAGCATTGACAGGCGAACTTGATAGTCTTAGGCATTTACGTGGTTGGAGTATGCGTGAATTAGCGGAAAGAGCTGGTGTTAGTTACTCTTCGGTACGTATCTTGCGTAATCCAGATAGTACCCATAGAGTTAGTAAAGAACTTTGTGCAAAAGTATTGGATGCTCTTGTTAAAGATCCAGAAGAAGGAATTAGGCTGCGCAGATTAGTGGAAATCGGTGTCTATTCTGTACGTCAACTACATAGGTTAGAGGGTAGTCTTATTCAGTTGTTGTAATTTCCACATGAAGATTTTGGCTTTGGATTTGGCACTGTAATAACCCTTGGTGAAATTTAGGGCTTCTTCGAGGAGACTTCTGTCAATTGTTTTCGCGAGCTTAATATATAGAGAATAGCGTTTGGTATCCTGCAGACTTTCCGCCAGGAATACTCCGTACATTTGAAATTCCTTTGAAATATTTTTAGGTCTATCCTTGAATCTAGCTTCCGCAATAGCGCTTCCTATTGATTTCATTTTTTAAGTCCGGACAGGGCTTCTGTGTAATTTGGTTTTAACCTTACAGCTTCATTAAGAGCTTTTATGCTGTCATCTTTTTTATCCATGGCTTCCAGCACAAGAGCTTTATTGTAAAAGAGTTTGGGGTCTGTGGGAGCGAGCTTGATGGCTGAATCTAAAATTTGCAGGGTTTTGTCCATTTCAGATAATGCAAAATAGGTTCTTATAGCTGTTCTAAAATATGAAACATTTTTTGGACTAATTTTAAAAACTGCATCAGTTTGAGCAATTGCTTCGTTTTTTAGTTCTGCTGATAATGTTGCATCTGTATCCTGCAAACTGGCAGCAGCTTCTGCAGCGGCAAAGGCCAGTTCTGAACGGTAAAAGGGTTCGTCCTTGTTCAGATCAACAGCCAAGTTTAAAAGATTGTATGCCTTGCCGGGATTGCCTGCATTGGATGCTTTCTGGCCTTTAGCAAAGATAGTGTCGGCATACCAGAGCTGGAGGATAGAGTATAGAAGATAGACGATAGAAAATATAATAATGCCTTTGGCGAGTTTGGTATATATTTTTCGACGATAGATGATGGAAAATAGAGAATGGAATTTTGAAGGTGGAAGGTGGAAGGTGGAAACAGAACCACTGGCAACAAAGGCAAGGGCTGGGAAAAGATAGAAAAATACGGCAATGATGACAACCGAGAAAAGGAAAAAGTTATAGATAAGGTAGGAGATGTAGGCAGCAAGAAGAGCTATAAGCAGCAAGAATGAAGAATTAAGCTTAATTCTTGATTCTTTATTCATTATTCTTTTGATCATCCAGAATATGAATGCACCAATAACTAACATATAAGCGCCAAATCCTACAATTCCGGTTGTTGCTAAATAATTTAAGTATTCATTGTGGGCTTTGTTGTATAAAAAATCCCATTCTGAGGTTAAGTTATGTTCCACAGGACGGTATTGGTAATAAGAATAGGCAAATGTTTCCAGGCCTGAACCAAAAATGGGGTAGTGTTTGAAGATATCCAGAGCCCCTTTCCAGACAATAAACCGAATTTGGCCGGATTCAGTACCGCCATTTTCCAGTTGAGTGCCAACTGAGGTAGGTAAAGCTATTCCCGGCCTGGCAGGTGCAGCGAATTTAGAAACTAATCTAAAAGAGGTTAAAGCCGAACCGAAAAGTAAATTAACTATTACAAAAGAAGCAAGAATTATAAATAATGGTTTTAAATTAAAGGATTTAGTTTTAAGATAAAGTAAGGGTATAAATACAATAAATCCTCCGATCAATCCCAGTGTCGGGCCCCGGGAATAGGTGAAGGTAAAAGCAAGATAAAAGATAATTAACAATGTAAAATGTAAAATGTACAATGATTTTTTAGTCTCAGTTAGGAAAAAGTAAAAGGTAGGGAAGATAAGCATGGCCAAGTAGGCTGCCAGCCAGTTTGGCTGGCCTAATGTAGCAAAGACCCTGGCCTGGACATCCTGTATCCAGCATCCGGCATTAAATTCTCCCCGCAAAATCACGCAGGAAAAAGATACTCCAAAATGTTCTGAAATTGCCCAGAGGGAAATTAAAAACCCGGAAGCCAATCCGAATTTTAAAGTTGTTTTGACTTTTTCAAAATCCATATTGGAAACAAAAGCCCAATAAAGCAGAAGATAGGAGATAAAAGACAAGAGGCCGCCGTTTGACCTGGAATAATAGCCCCAAATAGAAGTGTGGGGATCAATGGAAAAGATGGTGGAGAGGATATTTGCTCCTAAAAATAATAAAAGGGGAATATCAAGCGGAGTACGGTTTATCGTTAATCGTTGATCGTTAATCGTTTTTAAGATCCAGGCCCCAACAATAACAACTGTAAAACCATAAACTAAAATCATTTTGTTATATTCAAAAAGTTCATAATTTGCAGAAGACCAGAAAAGAGGAGTTAGAAAAAAGAGCAGGTAAAATGAATAGGAAATAATTCTGTCCAACATTTCATGATTATACTAAATACTGATTTCTAAGGTATTGGGGATTTTTACAGCAATCAGCTTTGGTGCTAAACTGGGATTATGGATGAGAAATGGAAAATAGAGTTATATGAGAATTCCAGAGGGGAGAAACTTGTTGAAGAATTTTTTGATTCGTTAGATAAAAAAGCCAATTTTAAAATTACCCATGCTTTTGAGTTGTTGGAAGCATTTGGACTAGAAGGTGGTTATCCTCATATTAAAAAACTGACTGGAACGAATTTATGGGAGTATCGTATTCTTGGGGCAGATAGTATCCGTATCTTGTATGTCTCCATGACTGGTAGAACTTTTCTTATTCTTCATGGTTTTAAGAAAAAGAAACAAAAGACACCCGCCAAAGAAATAAAAATTGCAGAAGATCGTTTGCAAGAATATTTATTGCGAAAAGCAAAATATAATTGATTATTGACAATATCGCAAATTTGCGATAGCATATGTTTATGACCAATTGGGATGTGTACAAACAAAAATTACTAAAAGACCCTGAGTTCAAAAGACTTTATGAGGAGTCTCAGCCTGATTTTGAGATTACTAAAGCAATTATCAGGGCGAGGATTGAGAGGAAAATGACTCAAAAGGAACTTGCTAAAAGAATGCATACCACCCAATCGGTTATCTCCAGAGTTGAACAAGCAGGAGCAAGTCCTTCGATTTCATTTCTGAAAAGGATGGCAAAGGCCCTAAATGCTTCTTTACAAGTTCAGTTTAAGTTTTAAATGAAAATTAGGTTGGAAGAGGATTATTTTAGAAGTGTAATATTTGGCCTGCAAGACGCACTGGTTTCTACGACCGGAGTGGTAGTGGGGATTTCAGCCGGAGTTTCCGATCGGGCAATTATTATTTTGGCTGCTTTTGTGGCAGTGTCTGTTGAAGCATCTTCAATGGCTGCGGGTGAATATTCTTCAGAAAAAGCCGTCCACCAGATGAATCGAAAAAGTAAACATAAAGATAATTTGATTATAGGGGCAGCTTTGATGTTTTTAGCATATCTGATTGCAGGTATGATTCCTGTTTTCCCTTTTTTAATTTTTGCTCCTGATATTGCGAGGGTTGTTAGCATTTGTGCAGCTCTGGCTACTCTTTTTCTGGTTGGTTACATAAAAGGTAAAGTTGTAAAACAGGGGGCAATGAGAAGCGCAGTTGAAATGCTTATTATCGGAGGATTGGCAACAGCGATTGGTTTGATAGTAGGGAACTTCTTAAAAGTTTAGTATTATGTTAAACTGCCATCATGTTTGGTAGATTTTGGCAATTAGTTTCACACGATATTGGTATAGATTTGGGTACTGTTAATACTCTTGTTTTGGTTAAAGGCAAAGGCATTGTAATTAGAGAACCGACTGTTGTAGCGCTTCATAAAAAAACCCGGCAAATATTAGCAATCGGAACTGAGGCCAAAAGAATGTTAGGCAGAACTCCGGCTGCAATTGAGGCGGTAAGACCTCTCCATGACGGGGTTATTTCCGACTTTGATACTACCGAAGCAATGTTGAGGTATTTTATTCAAAAAGTTCATGAATCTTCCAGCTGGCGGTCTATTAAAATCCCCAGGCCCAGGGTAGTAGTGGGTATTCCTTCCGGCGTAACAGAGGTAGAGAAAAGGGCAGTTCAGGATGCTTGTCTTTCCGCCGGAGCCAGGGAAGCATACTTAATTGAAGAACCTATGGCGGCGGCCATTGGGGCCAAATTGCCGGTGGAGGATCCCGAAGGAGTGATGATTATTGATATTGGCGGAGGCACAACCGAAATGGCAATTATTTCTTTGGGCGGGATGGTTTTAAATAAATCTTTGCGGATTGCCGGAGACGAATTGGATGAAGATATCATAAATTACATGCGGACAAGATACGGCATGCTGATTGGTGAGCGGACAGCTGAAGATGTCAAGATTGAAATAGGCTCTGCCTATCCGGTTGGTAAAGATGATTTGGCAACAGTAGTTAGAGGGAGAGATTTGTCAAATGGACTCCCCAAATCTATAAAAGTCACGGCGGCAGAAATCAGGGAAGCCTTAACCCCGACTATTACGCAAATGATTTCCGGAGTACAAGAGATGCTGGAAGAAACTCCACCGGAGCTTTTAACAGATATAGTTGAGCGGGGGATATTTTTGACAGGAGGTGGGGCGCTGCTGCGCGGTCTGGATAAAAGAATTGCCGAAGAAACAAAATTGCCTGTTTATGTGGCAGATGATCCGCTCACTACAGTGGTCAGGGGGTGCGGAGAAGTGCTCAACAATCTGGATTTGCTTGCTAAAGTTAAAGTTACAGGAGGATTACGATGAAAAATCAGCCTTTTTATGACCCTACAAAAAGTTATGAGGAAAATTAAATTTTTAGTTTACTTTTTGCAAGCTTGATAGTTTGATCCCGGAAGAATTTTTTAACCTCATCCCAGGAAACTTTTTTCAGCATTTTTGGATCATCATCCTGCTCTGCATCTGCAAAATAATTTAAACTTCTAATAATTATATAGATATGTTCTTTTAAATTGCCATATTTTTTATCATAAAATTTAAGCATTTCTTCCAGAGAAAACTCTTTTGCCAGAAAATATAAATCAAAAAAATCCCTTTTAGTGCCTCTGTCCTCCAGAGCATGAATTTTCATGGCTGCAATGTCTTCTTTTTGCAGGATGTGAATGCCTTCAAAAATAATCGTTTTTTTTATCAAGGGATACTGATAGTAAAATAAACTAAATTTAGTTTTGCCAACTTTTCCCCAGACAGTTCTCCAGGCTGTGCCGTCCTCTTTATATTCAGGTAGTGTTTTAAGCTCGCCGGCTAAGGTTTTTTCATCAAAAACTTCCGGGGTAAAAAAGTCTAAATCAACAGAAAATCTGTGCCCCAAATGTAAGGCTAAAGCAGTTCCTCCTGCCAGATAGCTTTGTTTAACAACACTTATTTTAGATACTAACTTGAGAGCCCGAATTGTATCCGGGAGTAAGGCTTTTGTAAACATACAACCTTTCTTT
>JAUSHE010000033.1 GCA_030648435.1 Candidatus Daviesbacteria bacterium | reverse complement strand
TCTATTGAAGAATATTCCAATATGATGGAAATGCTGGAGGATTATTTTGACAGTCTAAAAGCCAAAGATCTGGAAGAAAATCTTCAAAAGGGCGGAATAACCCTGGATACTTTAATAAAAAAATATCACCTTTCCTGATGTACCAACTGATAATCCGCCCAAGAGCTGAAAAACATTTTTCCAGGCTTCCGCAAAAATTGCAGCAAAAGATCGCCAATGGTTTAAAAAAATTAGAAGCAGACCCTTTCCAAATAGGGTTGGATATTAAAAAACTGGCAGGTACCCAGAAAAGCTACAGATTAAGGGTAGGGGAACTGCGGGTAATTTACCAATTAGATACAAAAATAAAAGAAATTTCAGTGGAAGATATAGATTTTAGAAGAACTACAACTTATTAGGGAAATATTATATAATTTAACTTATATGAAAAGAATATTAACCGGGGACAGGCCGACAGGCAAGTTACATTTGGGCCACTTCGTTGGTTCGCTTGCAAATAGAGTGAAACTGCAAAGGGAATATGAGTGTTTTTTTATCATTGCGGATTTGCATACTTTAACCACCAAGCCTGAACAAACCTCCAGCTTAAAAGAAAACATCTACCAAATGGTTTTAGACTACCTCTCAATCGGAATTGATCCTAAGAAAGCCACTATCTATATTCAATCCCAAATTCCGGAAGTTACGGAACTGGCTGTTATTTTTGGGAACTTGACAACTGTTCCCAGGCTTGAACGGATGCCGACCTTGAAAGATGTTATGAGGGATGCAGATATCAAAATCCCTTCATACGGCCTGCTCGGTTATCCGGTACTGCAGGCAGCTGATATTTTGATGGTGAAAGGGGAGCTGGTGCCCGTGGGTAAGGATCAGGTATCCCATATTGAAGTGACAAGAGAAATAGCCAGGGATTTTAACAGAACATATGAAGCTATTTTCCCTGAGCCAAAGCCTTTGGTAGGAGAAATTCCCACTCTTCCGGGTACAGACGGAGCAATGAAAATGAGCAAATCTGTAGGCAACGTGATTAACCTGTCTGATTCTCCTGAAGAAGTAGAGAAAAAGGTCATGAGTATGTATACGGATCCTACCAGAATCAGGGTTACAGACCCCGGACACATAGAAGGCAATCCTGTTTTTACTTATCTTGACGCATTTGGTTCCGAGTCCGACCGTGAACAAATAACGAAATACGAAGAACTATACAGGACTGGCCAAGTGGGGGATATTGAGGTAAAAAAGTACCTGGTGAAAGTGTTAAATAATTTCCTGGATCCGATCAGAAAAAAACGTACTGAATATGCTAATCAGCCGGAATTGATGGAGAAAATTTTGAAAGAGGGTACTGAAAAAGCCAGGACAGAAGCCCAAAAAACTCTGGAAGAAGTCAAAAAAGCCATGAAGCTTGATTACTTTCACTAGCTCATCTATGGTACAATTTGCAACATGGCAAATGGCAAAAGAAAGATCAAGCTCAATAAGCAGGTTTTTTCAATCCTCAAAGGGTTAATTGTCTATGTTTTAATCGCTTTGGCTGCGCTGGTTTTCTTTAATCAAATTTCAGGCGGTCCAAATGATTCCGCAAAAAATGAAGTCCCGATTTCTCAAATTATTTCTGATGTTAAAGATAAGAAATTAACCAAGATTTCCGTAGAAGGAGATAAGATAACAGCGGAAGTGAATGGTTCAGATCAAAAGCTGTCTTCTCATAAAGAAGAAGGAGAATCCATATATAAAATCCTGGAATCTTCCGGTGTAGACCCTAAATCCGTCACTATTGAGATAAAAGATTTGTCTATGCAGCAAGCTTGGATTGGGATTTTGTCTGCAGTTTTACCAATACTAATTCTAGTCGGTTTAATGTTTTTTCTTTTTAGAAATGCTAAAAACGGTGCCCAGGGGATTTTCTCTTTTGCTCAAAGCAGGGCAAAGCTTTTTACCAAAGATGCGCCCCAGATTAAATTTACCGATGTAGCCGGGGCAGAAGAAGCCAAACGGGAACTGTCAGAGGTGGTGGAATTCTTAAAGACTCCGGATAAATTTAAGGCGTTGGGAGCGAGAATTCCCAAAGGAGTTTTAATGGTGGGGCCGGCCGGAACAGGGAAGACTTTGCTGTCGCGGGCAGTTGCAGGTGAAGCCGGAGTGCCATTTTTCTCAATTGCCGGATCAGAATTTATGGAAATGTTAGTCGGTGTTGGCGCAGCCCGCGTCCGCGATATGTTTGCTCAGGCTAAAAAAGCCTCCCCTGCGATTATCTTTGTAGACGAGATCGAATCAATTGGCAGGCAGCGGGGCATGGGTTTTTCCGGCGGGCATGACGAAAGAGAGCAGACCCTAAATCAAATTTTAGTAGAAATGGATGGTTTTACTCAAACCGATCATGTGATAGTTTTGGCAGCTACAAATAGACCTGATCTTTTAGACGCAGCACTGATTAGGCCGGGCCGTTTTGACAGAAGAGTTGTTTTAAATATGCCTGACTTGGAAGACCGCAAAGCCATTATTGAATTGCATATGAAGGGTAAGCCTTTTACCAAAGATGTTTCAATAGAAAAATTAGCCAGGAGAACGGTTGGTTTTTCCGGAGCTGATCTTGCCAATATATTAAATGAAGCAGCCATTTTAGCAGCCCGGGAGGGTAAAACTGCCATTGATAATAAAGATCTGGAAGAGGCAGCCACTAAGGAAAAATTAGGTCCGCAAAGAAAAAGAATGCAGTCTGAGCAGGACAGGAATCTGGCAGCATATCATGAGGCAGGACATGCCGTAGTAGGACATAATTTATCAAAAGTTGATCCGGTGCACCGGATTTCAATTGTGGCCAGAGGCACCAGCGGTGGACATACTATGTTCCCGCCGACTGAGGATCGGTCTAATGAAAGCAAATCCAGGTTACTGGAGCAGATAACTGCTGCTTTGGGTGGGCAGGCGGCAGAAGATTTGATTTTTAAAGATATTTCAACAGGCGCAGCTTCAGATATTGAAGTGGCAACCAATATTGCCAGGGCAATGGTGACTCAATACGGCATGTCAAGCCTAGGGCCGATTAGCGTGACGCCCCGGTCAATGTTTGGAATATGGAGAGGGGCAGATGAAGGGTCAGATATGTCACCAAAAATGCATGATGCGGTAGATGTAGAGATCAAGAAAATTATAGATTCCTGCTACAAAAATGCCCAGGATATTTTAAGAAAACATAAAACCAAGCTGGATAAAGTAGCCAAATCGCTTCTTGAAAAAGAAACCCTGGAAGGGGATGAATTTGAAAGCATTGTAGGGAAGAAGAAAAGCAGCTAGTTTGGCTGCAAAAAACCGCTCGCGTGTTTAAGTTTTACTTCATTGCGTAACATTTTTTGATCAGTTCAAACTCCGCTGTTTTCAATAATAGAAAGGCAAATATGTTACGCTTAAAACATTCACAAAAGATGAATTTTATACAAAAAATATGGAGCTTAATGAAACCCTTTCATAGGGATTTCTATAATATTGTCGGAATCACCATTATTTTCCAGGTAGTCCGTATGGGTGGGCCTTACATGTTCGGAAAGATTCTTGATTTGCTCATCTCAACTAAGGGTTTACTTAACTTTAATACGGCAATATTTGTGGTTGGGGGCTTAATAGGGGTCAGGGTCTTATCTTTGGTAATTGATTATCTAATAGATATTGTGTTGGTAAGGCTTCTTTGGAAATCCGAGCAATATGTCTCCAGAGCTACTTTTAACAAGATGCTGCAGCTCTCGCTGGACTATCATGAAAAAGAAAATACCGGTAATAAAATCAATATTGTCAATAAAGGCAGGGATAAGTTAATCGACCTGTTGGCCACTTATGGTTGGAATTTTCAACCGGTAGTGATTCAGCTTGTTGTCAGCTCGGTCCTGATGATTTTTGTAAACTGGATTTTTGGTCTGATCTTTGCCGTATCACTGATTCCTTTTGTGATAAATATGCTTAAAACTTATCAAAGTACTCAAGGATACAGGGCGAAGCGCCATGATGCATACGAGGCCTCCTCTGGTGAGATCGGGGATGCGCTGACAAATATTACTGTGGTCAAAGCTTTTGCCCAGGAAAAGCGCGAAGCAGAGACTTTCTCGTCAATTTGGGACGACATTAAAGCTTTCTCTGTCAAAGAATTTAAACTTCATATGATTAACGGGTTTTTGCGCAGTTTAAGTATTGAATTTATGTATGCGGTACTTTTAATAGTAGGTATTATAGAGATTAGGGTGGGGTATATTACTGTTGGTAGTTTGGTGTTTTTAATTTCTCTGACAGAACGGGCATACTCCAATATTTTCCAGCTGGGTTGGATTTACGAGCGGGCAATTGATGCTGCGGAACCTGTTGACAGGGTAATTTCGCTGTTATCCCGGAAACCCAGTATAGTTAATTCTCCTAATGCAATCATACCAAAAGATATCGCCGGAAAAGTAACTTTTAAGCATGTATCGTTTGCATATAACAAAAGACGGGTTTTAAGAAATGTCAGTTTTACTATTCCGGCCGGGTCTTTCGTGGCCTTGGTGGGTAAATCAGGCGGTGGAAAATCAACTATTGCTAAACTCCTGAGCCGCTATTATGACCCACAAGGAGGGAGCATAGTGATTGATAATAGGTTTGATCTTAGGGATTTGGATCTGGATACATACAGAGGGAAAACTGCTGTGGTTTTTCAGGATTCTCCCGTGCCGAACAGAAAAATTTGGGAAGTAATAGCATACGGGGCAGGAAAGGTGGAGTTTTCATCGGTTAGAAATAGAGTTTATGTGGCAGCCAAACAGGCTTTTGCAGATGAATTTATTAAAGAATTACCTGCAGGGTATCAGACTTTAGTAGGAGAAAGAGGGGTCAAACTATCAGGCGGACAAAGACAAAGGGTGGCTATAGCCAGGGCGTTGTTTGCCCAGCCTAAAATATTGATTATGGATGAGCCAACATCCCATTTGGATGTCCAATCAGAAAGCTTAATTCAGGAAGCTTTGAAAAATCTTTCCAAGGAAAGGTCTTTTACCAAGATTATTATTGCCCACAGGCTTTCAACAGTTAAAAACGCGGATCAAATTTTAGTGGTAGAAAAAGGTAGAGTGGCGGAGAGGGGGACGCATAAGGATTTGATTAATAAGGGCGGAGCTTATGCAAGAATTGTTGCCCAGAGCGAGTTAAAAGGATAGAATAAGGGGATGAAAGGCCACAGGCTACAGGTATTAGTTTTCAGTTTAATTATTTTAGCATGTTTTTTACTGTTGCCTGTTGCCTACAACCTGTCACCTGTATTTACTCCTGCCTCGCCATTGTATTTTTTAAAATCAGTCCGGGAGATTCTGGAACTAAGGTCTGCAGATAATCTTGACATCAAAGCCAGACTGCAGCTCCAATTTGCAAACCGCAGAATCAGAGAAATGAGAAGTTTAATCGGGACCTCGCATGAGGATTTAATTGAACCTGCTTTAACAAGATATGCGGCTCACCTGCAGGAATTTACCAATATAGCAAATTTTAGCGACAAAGGTTTAAAAACAAAAATTGCCGAAATCACAACAGAACATATGAAAATTCTGCAGGTAATATATGGAACGGTTTCCGAGCAAAGAGCGAAAAGATCTATCAGGGTAGCAGTTCATAAGTTATCCCAATGGGATAATATTTTGATGAATAAAATTGATCCTATTTATGATAGTTGGTTTACCGAACAGATAACTTTATCCAAATTGTCCGGATGTGATTTTTTATCCGGAGAGGCTTCATCTTCCGCTATAACTGAGACTGAAAGATGGGTGCTTTCCCAAAGAGC
>JAUSHE010000025.1 GCA_030648435.1 Candidatus Daviesbacteria bacterium | reverse complement strand
TTTAAATGTACCCTAATTTGATGCGTCCGTCCAGTTTTTGGCTTGCAGACAAGCAGAGTAAATTCCCCATACTTTTGCCTTTCCAACTTTCTCATTTGAATTTTATTAAAATCATTGAAAATTAATTGTAAATTGTAAATTGTAAATTGTAAATTTTTTAACGGTTCATACTCCGTCACCGCCTCTTTTCCCTCCGCTTTTGACCACCTGGAAGGTGGGCTTTGACTCCTTCCAGGTGAAATGACTGTAAATTTCTCTCTATTTCCCGGATTTCTGCCAATACTTCCTTCTATTGTGCCCAATCCCTCCACTAAACCATGCACCAGTGCTAAGTATTCTTTCTTGATTATTCTTTCCTTAAATTGGCTTTGCAGATTTTCCAGGGATTCCTCCGTTTTTGCCACAAGTATTATGCCTGAAGTATCTTTATCCAATCTATGCACAATGCCACCTCTTGGTAAATTTATCTGAAAATCCCTGATTAAAATATCCTGAATGGTTTCTTCTTTAACTGTTTCACCGGAATCTACCACCAACCCAGGGGGTTTATCCAAAACTAAAATAGACTCATCTTCATATATTCGAATTAATTGGGAAGATTCCACAGAAAATATTATACTCTACAAATCCCCAATTCTAAATTTTAAGTTTTTCTTATCACCCTTGTTTGATATAAATTTTCGTCCCAGGTGACTCCGGATCAAAGGTATTTTTTACACGCAAAACTGTCTGAGTACCAATTAATGGTTCTACTGTCTTTGGGTATAACACCCTAGCTCCTGCCATCGCCATTTGATGAGCTTTTATTTGACTTAATTCAGTTAAAAGTTGGGCATTTGGATTTTTTCTAGGGTCATCACTATAAACCCCATCGACATCAGTCCAGATCCAAACTTCATCTGCACCTAAAACTCTGCCCAAAATTGATGCCGTATAATCCGATCCTCCTCTTCCTAATGTAGTAATATCACCATACATAGTCGATCCGATAAAACCCGTTACTACAGGAATCATACCCATTTCTATCATGGGCTCTACAATGTTTTTGACATGTTGTTCCGTTCTTTCCATATTGGGTGAGGCAAATCCAAAATTAGTATCTGTCTCTATTATCTTAGACGCATCCAAAGCCTCAGCAAATACACCCCTTGCTGACAAAGCTGCTTGTACTATTGGGACATTTAATCTTTCCCCATAGGATAGAATTCTGTCTAGACTTTTTGGGGGGGTCTCTTTTAGGTTTAAAGCTAAACTATGTAGTCCAAAAAAAAGCTCCTCTATTTTGTCATCTAGAGAAGCTCTTAAAGGATGCGGAAGATTCAAATTACTCGCCACTTCCAAATGACGATAAAAAATATCCTCTAAACTCAACTCTAGATCTAATCTTCTATTTTGCTTTATAAAATTACCCATCTCCACTAAACTGTTTGTCACCCCTCTAATAGCCGAAACCACTACTACCAAAGAGTTTCCTTCTCTTGTATATTTTTCCACTAATGAGGCTACACGTTTAATCGGCTTTGACCCTCCAACAGAAGTACCACCAAACTTCATCACCAAAAGCGGTTTAGCTTTTGATTCCTGGTTACCATCTTTCGCATATCCATTGCGCTCCATTACTTGTAAGTCTATTTCCATAATTTTCTCCAATAAAAAACCCCTCTAGATAAGGGGTAGCATCCAGTAAGCCTTGACCGAAAGGCAACTACCCCTAAGGAAGGGCTTTTTTAGTTGTCTTTTTGGTTAGCTTTATAGAATTCAGAATCATTACTTTTTAATTATAAGTATACCCTTAATAACTGTCAACCACCCATTTCGTATTCAATCCAAAATTCCTCTTAAAAAGCTTCGAGCAATTTTTCCTAAGTCCTTTATGTTATAACCCCCCTCCTGCACAATCAATGTAGGTATCTGTAGTTTTGATATTTCCATGCCTATCTTCTCATAAAAGGGGATTGTAAGTTTAAATCCGCCAATTGGATCTTTTTCGTACGTATCAAACCCGGCAGAAATAACCAGAAAATTTGGATTAAAAGTCTGAACATTTCTTAATGCTTTTTGTAATGTGCATAAATACTGCTCATTTGTTGTTCCAAGGGGAAGCGGATAATTTTTATTAAATCCTAATCCTGCACCCTCCCCTTGCTCATCGGTAAATCCGCTGTTATATGGAAATTTATCATGGGGATCTGCATGAATAGATACATATAAAACATCCGGGCGATCATAAAAAGCGTTTTGTGTCCCATTACCGTGATGAAAGTCTATATCAAGAATCGCGACTCTACCATTTTTTGAAAGATAATTGGCTGCGATTGCAGCATTATTAAAATAACAATACCCACCCATTGTTTTATAATCAGCATGATGACCAGGTGGACGACAAAGTGCATAAACTACTCGCTCACCCTCAATAATATACCTTACACCCGTAAGTACAACATCTACTGCGGATCTTGCCGCCTCATACGTTTTGCGAGTAATCGGAGTATAGGTGTCCATAATAAAATATGATGGGTAAAGTGTTTGAGTATCTTCAAGTTGCGCTGACCTGTTTCGCAAGAAAGCAACATATTCCCTTTGGTGTATTTCATAAATATGGCTTAATGGGAAACGATTCGGAGAATAGAAATTCATCCTCTTATCTTCTTTCAAAGCCTTTACAATGGAAGTAATACGTTCAGCTTTTTCAATATATGGTTCGAGTCTCCTCTCGTAAATCTCGTATGGAGGATTATGCCCGCTATGATTATTTGAATAAATTATTTTCATATTCATATACGAGTAATTACGTTACTAGTTGTACTATTGCTTCAGTTTGCATGGGATTGTAATACATACGTATCGCTTCTATCGGCAAATACATAAAAGTAAAATCTCTTAATTTAGTATCCTCTAACGGCTGACCATCTCGCACGCGTACATTCTGCGTAAGAATTTGTGCTGCGTTAACCTGTTCAGGGATAAGAAATCTGGCACCATGGCCTACCCGATCCGAACGGGACTGAAAATTACATTCTGCATAAATTAATGGCAAGCCATTTGTATTATCTTGAAAATCTGATAATATTTGAGCATTAAGTACCGCAACCGTTGCTGTCATTAACCCATTTCCTGCATACTCATCTCTTGTTCTCCACTCGGTACTCTCAACCAAGTCGAGTTGACCATACGCGGTTGGTATGGATAACCGTTCTGCCATTGCAATACTAAGAATTGTTCCATTATCTTTGATAGCAGTAAACCAAACATCTCTTTCAGAAGGGTCTTTGCATCGATTCACTCCTAATCTTCTCCTCAAATTGTCTATTTCCTGATACTGCCAACCAAAGGTATCACCCCATAAAGCGTAAACCTGACTCACTTGATCTTCGGAAATTCGATCAGTAAAAGTATAACCTCGTTCAAGAGTCGACTGAACTCTTTCTAATGGTGGAATAATTTCCTTTTTTTGTTTACTGATCACATCTGCCATCACTTCACGAGAAACGATCAACCCTCTTTCTGATCGATTCCTTGCCAGATATACAAGCCAGGAAGAATCGCCGGTAAATTCAGCAACCGGAAGCACAACCTCCAGACACGATCTTAAATCATTATCTAAGATATGTTGCATAACAGCCTCATTGACTAATCCTCGAAAGATGCTTCTACCAATTTTATGCTGGTGTTTCTCTCCAATCGCAGTAAGTCTTCGGAAATTTTGCTCAACCTCAATTGGATCAGCAGAATAACGAGTGCCATTAACGTAAATTCTCCCGTATTGTCTCCTTGAAACACCTAATTTTCCGGTGCTTGAGAATATAACTTCTGCTTCTTTACTCGTAATCATAAATTTATTTCCTTTCGGCATTTTTGCTACAAAAAAACCCCTCTTAATGTGAGGGGCATTTCTTTATGGCGGTTTTAGAATTCTAAATTACGCCAATAGCACCCCTCCTTGAGTAGGTTTCTTTGCTTTTTTACTAACATCAACTAAATCAAGAATTATATTCATAATCATTATCGAATTATTGCAAGATTCTACTCCTTTGTCAACGACACAACGAGTTGACTATAAATACCAGTTATACAAACTACCTTTCTAGTTAACCATTATCTTTCACTCTTCTAAGAGTAGGAAAGTATATCGCTTGACGGATATGGTTTATGTTTGTCAAAAGCATAGTCAACCTGTCGATCGATATACCAATCCCTGCCTGAGGAGGCATACCATACTCTAATGCTCTAATAAAATCCTCGTCATAAGGCATCGCTTCGACATCACCTGCTTGTCTTTTTTGCTTCTCTAGCTCAAATCTCGCCCTTTGATCCCTAGGATCATTTAATTCTGTATAGCAATTTGCAATTTCCATCCCTCCCACAAAAAGTTCAAACCGTTCAGTTAATTCTGGATTTAACCTATGGCGTTTTGTCAAGGCACTGGTGTCTGTTGGAAAATCCATAACAAATGTAGGATTTATTAATTCGTTCTCCCAAAGCTGCTCGAATAACTCGACACAGACGGATCCTTTCGTAGTCCCTTCTATCTGTAATCCCAACTCTCGCCCTGCTTTTTGCAATTCTTCAACAGCCGTATTTTCAGGGTGAATCCCTAATTTCTGTCTTATTCCATCATATATGGTCAACCTCCTCCATGGTCTTGAATAGTCAATCATCTGCCCATTAAAGGGAGAAAGGACATCTCCGTGCATATGTTCCTCTACCCCACCAATGAGTTCCTCTGTCATATCCATCATGTTGTAGTAATCCCACCAAGGCTTGTACAACTCAACTTGAGTAAATTCTGGATTGTGTGTTTTATCCATTCCTTCATTTCTAAAATCTCTCGAGAACTCGAAAACTCCTTCGTAATAACCCCCTACTGTCATACGTTTCAAGTACAACTCATTAGCAATTCTTAAGAAAAAATCCTGATCTAAAGCGTTATGATGGGTAATAAACGGTTTAGCAGTAGCTCCGCCATATGTGGAATCCAATATGGGAGTCTCTACTTCCAAACACCCTAGTCTACCAATAAAATATTCTCTCATGCTTTGAACGATCTGTGAACGTACTCTAAAATTCTTTCTTGCTTCAACATCAGATAGAGTATGAAGGTATCTCTGTCTCTGCTGAATTTCCGGATCCGTTATCCTATGAGGAACAACCCTGAGTGCTTTCGCTAACATGGTCATCTCTTCTGCCCAAACAGAGATTTCCCCTGTTTGGGTGGCTCTGAGAATACCTGTTGCCCCTACAAAATCACCTATCCCAAAATTGTCTCGGATGATCGGATATAAGTCTCCAAGCTTATTTCTTTGCATGACGGTTTGAATAGCTCCTGATTCATCTTCTATATGTGCAAAGGTCAAACCTCCGTGTATTCTTTTTGAAATCATCCTGCCTACTACACTAACAACAGATCCGGATAGATTTTCAGAATTTTTTATTAGCTCAGCATTTTTATGAGACCTTTTTGGTGGTTCTGCAGGAAATGGGTTAATACCTGCTTCCTCCAAAGCATTAATATGTACTAGTCTTTGTGAATACTCCAAATGATCTAACTCTTGTAGCATCTTATTCGTAGGCAGCTAACATTCCGACCAAATAATCAAGTTCATCTAATCTTAAATGACTTATCCGAGGCCTGCCGAGGTATTTGTCTAAACAAAGCGTATCAAATCTCATTAATCCACCAGTCAATATTCCCGGCATCTTATATTCACCACCAGGAAGACTAACAAAATTTTTGTTAAGAACGCTTGCAAAATCTGTATTTATACCTTCAAAAGGAGTAGCTGGCCTCAAACCATTGGGTAATCTTTCTACTGCTTCTTGGTAATTAGTACTACCAGAGAAAGGACCTTCCCCGGAACCAAAGACTTCTAACCATACAGCGTATGGTTTTTTCTCTGGCTTATATGCGACTCCGTAAAAGATTCCTGGATCCAATACAATTCCTAAAAGCTCAAGTTGTCTAACAAACGGTATTCTTTCTTCCACCAATCCTAACACTGTTCCTTGAAAATCTCTTCCATCGTTTACTAACTCTTCAACCGCATCCCTAAAAGAGTCTTCATACTCTAAAGGTGTCATTTCCAGTTCCAGATGAAAACCACTTCTTATCTTTGTGCCTATTAGAGTCGTACAAATTTCTCTTATTTCAAGAGTTTTTGAGGCAGGAGCGTATGTAGTAGAAGATTCTGCCCTCATTTATGATTTACTCAGTAAAATTATCATAGCACAAGTATAAAAATTGTCAATCGTATGCCTGCTCAAGATTTTATCCTTTATCAAGATAGCTTTTAACCTCTGTCAGCACCTGGTCCGGGTTTAGGGCGGATTTTATTAAGTATCCTGCCGCTCCCAGTTCAAAACACTCTTTAATAATCGTATCCTGGCCTAAGTTAGACAAAACCACAATTATCACCTTTGGTGATTTAGCTCCTTTGGTTTTTAAATCTCTTAAGATTTGAACTCCATCTTTTTTAGGCAACATGATATCTAAAAGTATTAAGTTATATGGATTAGTTTGGATCTTAGTTAAAGCAATTTCCCCATCAGCAGCCACATCCACAGAATACCCTTCTGCCGTAAGCAGCTCCTGATAAAACTCCCTTAAAAATTGGTCGTCTTCAACTACTAAAATTTTTTCCTGTGAATTATCCATACTAGAATGATTGTATCATACTGCCACAGGCAAACTCACGCTGAAAGTTGTGCCTTTATTTAAGCCTTCCGAATAAACTTTCGTTCTACCATGCATCAGCTCCACTAAACTTTTGGAAATATAGAGCCCTAGACCTGTTCCTCCGGAAGTTGCAGCAGCGGTATAAGAATTATCCAGCCTTGAGAATTTGCGGAATAATTTACCCATATCCTCTTTGGATATACCCACGCCGGTATCCGAAACCGATATGTCAACAGTTTTACCGTCGCTTATAAAGTTAAAGGTGATTTTCCCGCCGTTCGGGGTAAATTTCAAGGAATTCCCCACCAGATTAAGGAACACTTCTCTAAGTTTTTCCGGGTCGGCCAGCGCCTTGGAGATCTGCTTTTCCGATACTACGAACTGGATATTTTTCTCTTGTGATTTTGAATAG
>JAUSHE010000023.1 GCA_030648435.1 Candidatus Daviesbacteria bacterium | reverse complement strand
TAATATATATTTCATGGTTCAGACGGCGATTATTTTAGCTGGAGGAAAAGGGGAAAGACTTCGGCCCTATACCAATGACCGGCCAAAGGTCATGGTAGAGCTGATGGGGAAACCAATTTTGGCCTGGCAGATTGAATGGTTAAAATCCCAGGGAATTACCAAATTTGTTCTGACTGTCAGCTATAAACATGAAGTAGTCGAAGAATATTTTGGGGACGGCTCCAAATTTGGCATTGAAATAGATTACTCCATCGAAGAAACGCCATTAGGACGGGGCGGAGGCATTAAAAAAGCCTTTAAAAGCAAATTAGTGGAAGGCGAAACCGATGTGATGGTTTGCAATGGAGATATTATTACCAAACTTGATTTAACAAATATGATTAAGAAGCATCAGGAGCAGCAAGCTTTAGTTAGCCTGCTTTTAGTTCCTTATATTTCCAGATGGGGAGTGGTGAAGATTGACGAAGAGGATCATATTACAGGTTTTGAAGAAAAACCAAAACTCCCTTACTGGATTAATGGCGGGATCTATTTATTTAACAGAGAAATAGAGCCGATGTTGCCGGAAATTGGTGATCACGAAAAAGAGACTTTTCCAAAAATTCCTAAAGAAAAATTTTTAGGGTTTAAGGATGAAGGATTTTGGAGGGCTGTTGATGTGATTAAGGATAAATCCGAAGCTGAGAGTTTTTTATCCACAGGTAAGAAGGATTTTAGTTAGTGGCTGACCGTGTTGCGATTTTGTAGACAAATTCCGCTTCGAAAATATTATCTTTATTTAAATATCCGGTTAAGATAACGGAATTATTTATTTTCACTTTTGAAGATGCCGGAAAAATTGCTGCTGTGTTATTTAGATCATTATCTCTTAAAGTAATTAATTTATCTGAAATAGCTAAAATCCGGCCCCACAAATAAGTCTTAGGGTTTAGAGTATAGGGGGTAGGGTTTAGTAATATAATTTTTTTGGCAGTCAGAACCCCGGTTTCGTCAACATCTCCCAAGGCGCCGATGTAATCTCCATTTGAAATGTTTTTCCGGGAATATTTTTTCGATTTTACATTGCTTGCGAAAACAGTATCTTCATTAATGCTGGCTATTTTTGGTCCTGATCTTGCAGAGAGAGTTAAGGAGTTACCGGATTGCGATTGTATGCTGCCGACATATGCTTTATTCTGCAATTTTTTACTGATCAATTCTTTCAGTTGCGCAGCTTTTGATGCAGCTCCTTTTTGAAATGCTTTTAATTTAGCGGCAATATCTGCAGACGGCGTAGAGTCGACCGCGATTGCGGTCGAAATGTAAAATGTAAAATGTAAAATGTAACAATAAGAGCGAAAATTGTAAATTGTAAATTGTAAATTGTAAATTTTCTCTTCATATTTTCTCCTTTGAATAATATACTGTCCGTTCCTGCGACTTTGATTTACCTGTTGCATTAAAGACCACTACGGTAATTTTATTTTCAAAAGGTGCCAGATCAATCTCTCCTGTAAAAGAACCGTCCGGTTTTGAATTGACAATTAGATTTGTATCATCTGTATAGATTAAGACTTCTTTTGAGGGTAGGGTTTTTCCTGAAATAATTAAAGAATCCGTAAAAACAAGACTATCATCTTCCGGTTGTTCAAGTTCAAGACGGAGGGATCTTGGCTGTGTTGTTACAGGACCTCTTGAAAAAAGAGTTTTCGGCTGTTGGTATTGAATGTTTAAAATATAATAAAGTCCTCCGAGAAGCGCTAAGCCTGTAAATAAAATAATGCAGTTTGCAAGAATAAAATGTTTACCGGACAGTTTTTCTTTAAGTTTCATCTTGAACAATTCTAGCATATTTGTTAGTATGCAAAGACTTTATGGAAATCTCCTGGTTCGGACAATCCTGCTTTAAGATAAAAGGCAAAAATGCCAGTGTAATTATAGATCCGTATGATCCGGAATTTACAGGATTAAAGCTTCCCAAGGATATGTCTTCAGATGTGGTTTTAGTAAGTCACGGGCATAAAGATCACAATTTTACAGTCAGTTCCATGGTTTTTGATAAACCGGGAGAATATGAGGTTGGTGGAGTAGTTATTACTGCCATTTCTTCCTTTCATGATAACTCAGAGGGGCAGGAGCGTGGAGTAAATAATATTTTTCATTTATTTTTTGAGGGATTGGATATTGTTCATTTGGGTGATTTGGGTCAGAGTAAGCTTACTGAAGATCAGGTTGCCGAAATCGGGCAGACGGATATTTTAATGATTCCTGTAGGTGGTACTTATACAATAAACTCTGAAGCAGCTTCTGAAATTATTTCTCAGCTGGAGCCAAAAATTATCATTCCGATGCACTACAAAATAGAAGACTTAAAATTTGAACTGGATGGTGTTGATAAATTTCTAAAGGAGATGGGAGCAGAGGGTGTAGTGCCTCTCCCTAAGCTTTCTATCTCCAAAGACAAGCTGCCTGAGGAACCGCAAGTAGTGGTTCTCAGTAAAGTTTAATTATGGCGCAGCCAGTAGCCAAGTTACCTCCACAAAATATAGAAGCGGAACAATCCCTACTGGGATCTCTTTTGATTGATAAAGATGCTATTGTCAGGATTTCTGAGATTTTGCGCCCATCTAATTTTTACAGATCAGAACAGCATGGAGTCATCTTTGAAGCAATTCAGGGTCTTTTTGAAAGGCGCGAACCAATAGATTTGGTTACTGTGACGGAAGAACTTAAAAGAAAAAGCGTTTATGATAAAATCGGCGGTTCGGCCTATCTTGCATCTTTGGTAAATATTGTCCCTACCTCTGCCCATATTGAGCATTACGCGAAAATTATCAGGGATCATGCTGTCAGACGCAACTTGATTGCTCAGGCCACCAATTTGATTCAGCGGGCTTACGATGAGAGGGAAACAGTGGAAGAACTTCTGGAAAACGCGGAAGCAGGTATTTTTTCCTTGTCGCAGGAACATGTTACCCGTGATTTTTTGCCGATTAAAGACGCCCTGGCAGAAAGTTTTGACCGGCTTGATGAGCTGCAAAAATCATCAGGAAAGCTGCGTGGCGTACCGACAGGCTTCCGTGACCTGGATGCCAAGCTGGCCGGTATGCAAAATTCCAATTTGTTAATTTTAGCTTCCCGCCCCGGACAAGGAAAAACTTCCATGGCTTTGAACATAGCCCAATATGTTGGTGTGACCGCCGGATTGCCGGTGGGAATCTTCTCTCTTGAAATGAGTCAGGAAGAATTGGTTGACAGGTTGTTAGTGGGTCAGGCTGATATTGATGCCTGGAAGTTAAAAACCGGCAGGTTAGATGAAAAAGATTTTGATAGGCTTTCTTTGGCAATGGGGGAATTGGCTGAGGCGCCGATTTTTATTGACGATACTCCCGGAATTTCTATTTCAGAGATGAGGACAAAGGCGCGGAGATTACAAATAGAACATGGGTTAAAACTTTTGATTGTTGATTATCTGCAGCTTATTAAGGGACGGAATTTGGAAAACAGGGTTCAGGAAGTTTCGGAAATTTCCCAGAATTTAAAGAATTTGGCAAGGGAGCTAAAGATTCCGGTTTTGGCAATCTCACAGCTGTCCCGGGCAGTGGAACAGCGGGGTACCAAAAGACCTCAGCTGGCAGACCTTAGGGAGTCGGGAGCAATTGAACAGGATGCGGATGTGGTAATGTTCCTCTGGAGGGAAGATACCGAGCATATGGAACAGGTGACTTTGGATATTCAAAAGCACAGAAACGGTCCGACAGGAGAAATAAAGCTAATCTTTAGGGCAGACAGGACTAAATTTTATGGTATGGAAAAAACCAGAACCAAACCCGCCGCTTAACTTATTGACAAAATATACACCATATGTTGTAATGTACATATTATGAGAAGATACCAAGTCTATCTTGACCCACATTCAGTATCAATACTTGATGAGTTTGAAAAATATGCCAATATTTCGAGATCTAAGCTCATCAGGGAAGCTATTGATAGATTAGCTCAAAATCTATCCCGTGTTTTTGTAGAGAAGAATGAAGCTCCCAGGGAAACAATAACGCTGGATTCACTGGTTGGATTTATTAATGTAGCGGATAAAAAACAAACAAATTATGCCTCAAGGAATGATAGCGCTTATCTAACAGATTAATATAATGAAAGTCTTTGTTGATACAGGTGCTTTTATTGCTCTTTTTGTTAGTTCTGAAAGGTACCACTCAAAAGTTTCTAAAAAGTATAAAGATTACCGTAAACAAAGAGCGCGACTTTTTACTTCTTACTATATTTTAGATGAACTGTTTACCCGTTTAATATATGACTTTGGAAAATCTGTAGCCCAAAAGGCTATTGAGCTTTTAAATAAATCGATAGCAAAAGAAGAATTGAAGGTTTTAGATATTGATGAAGCAATCTTTAAAAAATCCCAGGAAGCCTTAATCAAGTTCTCTGAACATAAAATTTCCTTTACAGATGCAACCTCGTATGTTTTATATAAAGATTTTGCTTTAGATGAAATATTCACTCTTGATAGTGATTTTAAGAAAATTAGAACAGCTACATCATTAACCTGAAGTGCCGGGAGAGGGAGTCGGACCCTCACGATCTTGCGATCAATAGATTTTGAGTCTATCATGTCTGCCATTCCATCACCCCGGCTTTAAATTGAATTATATCAGCTTTTAGGCTAAACTAGCGATATGAAAAAGAGCGTTAGACTTCCCGGCCATATCAAACCTGAGCGCTACAAAATCATGCTCCGGCCGGATTTGGAAAGTTTTACATTCTACGGCGAAGAAACAATTTATTTAATTTTAGAAAAATCTACAAAAGAAATTATTTTGCATTCTGTTGATTTGGAAATAGAATCTGAAGATGCTTCCAAAATTTCCTACAATAAAAAAGAAGAAACAGTTACTTTAACTTTTCCGAAAACTCTCCCTAAGGGCAAAAACGAATTAAAACTTAATTTTAAGGGAATTCTAAATGACAAGATGAGAGGTTTTTATAGAAGCAAATATGGCGAAGATAAATATTTAGCCACCACCCAGTTTGAATCTACAGATGCCAGACGGGCTTTTCCCTGTTTTGATGAGCCTGCTCAAAAAGCAATTTTTGATGTAACTTTAATGATCCCCAGTCATACAACTGCTATCTCCAATACTATTGAATCAAATATTTTGGAACATGAATCCGGCTACAAAATAGTTGAATTTGCTCCAACTCCCAAAATGTCAACTTATCTTTTAGCCTTTATTGTAGGTGAGTTTGAATACATAGAAAGAAAAAGAGTCAGAGTTTTTACAACTCCGGGAAAGAAAAAGCAGGCAGAATTTGCTTTAGATGTTGCCATAAAATGTTTGGAATTTTATGAAAAATATTTTGATATCCCTTATCCTTTGCCGGTTTTAGACATGATTGCCATTCCTGATTTTGCAGCCGGTGCCATGGAAAACTGGGGAGCGGTGACTTACAGGGAATCTACTTTACTGATTGATGAAGCTCTATCATCTACCGGGAATAAACAATGGGTGGCTTTGGTGATTGCGCACGAGCTGGCCCACATGTGGTTTGGCAATTTGGTGACTATGGAATGGTGGAGCGATCTTTGGCTTAATGAAGGCTTCGCTTGTTTTATAGAATATCTGGCTGTTGATCATATTTTTCCGGAATGGGATATCTGGACTCAGTTTGTAGGAACTGAAATGGCAGATGCGCTGCATTTGGACTCTTTAAAAAATACCCACCCGATTGAAGTGGAAGTCGGCCATCCGGCTGAGATTTCTGAAATATTTGACAGAGTTTCCTACTCAAAAGGCGCTTCAGTCCTCCGGATGCTGTGGAAATATTTAGGTGAGAAAGATTTTCAAAAAGGTTTGCAGCATTATTTAAAAAAGCACGCTTATTTAAATGCGGAAACCAGGGATCTATGGGCATCATTGGAAGAAATATCAGGAAAGCCGGTGGCAAAAATTATGTCAAACTGGACATTAAAGCCGGGACATCCGGTAATTAGGGTACAGGAAACAGGCAACAGGCTGCAGTTAACACAAAGTAGATTTTTCTCAAGCCCGATTTCTAGAAAAGAAAGCCATGATCATACAGTATGGTCTATCCCTTTGGATAAGTTTTTAATGGATAAAAAAACTATGACAATTCCAAACAGGGGAGAGAAATTAAATACAGGAGAAGTGTCTTTAGTAAGAATTGATTACCCGAAAAATTATTTAAATAGTTTGGAAAAACTGTCCGCTCCTGACAGGTTAGGTTTAGTCAGGGATTCGTTTGACCTTGCCCAATCAGGAGATTCTCCCACAACTTATGTCTTAGGACTTGCGTTAAACTGCATAAATGAGAATGATTATACGGTTTGGGCAGAAATCACTTCTAAGCTGAACAGGTTAGGTTCGCTTTTGGCTTTTGAGGATTTCACCGAAAATTTTAGAAATTATGGCAGGGAAATTTATCAGGGGATTGCCGGGAAATTAGGTTGGGAGAAAAGAACAGGGGAAAAACATACAGATTCACTGCTCCGGGGAATGGTTTTGAATATGCTGGGAAGGTTTGGGGATTTGGAAACTATCAAAAAAGCTCAAATGTTGTTCGGGCAAAATATTGACCCTGATTTGCGGGGGGTTGTTTATAATCTGGTTGCAGAAAATGGCGGGTTAAAAGAATGGAATGCTTTGGTTAAAATGTACAAGCAGGAAGATAATCAGCAGGAAAAAGACAGGATTGGCAGGAGTTTAGGCTTTTTCAAATTAAAGACAGTTTTACAAAAAACTTTGGATTTTTCTATCTCCAAACATGTCAGGTTTCAAAACACTTTGCAAATAATTGCGGCAGTCTGGTTAAACCCAATGGGTAGATATTTAGCCTGGGAATTTGTTAAGAAAAATTGGAAAATGTTAAAGATGCGATATGCGGGCGGCCATTATTTTACAAAAGTGTTTGTTGCTATAGGTGATTTTACAAAAATATCTGATGCTAAAGAAATTGAAAAATTTGTAGTCAAAAATCCTACCCCTGAAGCAAAAAGAACAATTGCCCAAGGCATAGAACAAATTTATTCCAATGCAGAGTGGTTAAAAAGAGACAGAGAAGGAATTAAGAAATTCTTGAATTCTAACCATTGACAGAATAGTACTAAATGTAGTACCATTTTTTTGGTGACTAAAAGAGAAAAAAGGGTAAAAAAGCTCTTTCAAAATCCAAAAACGGTTCCTTTTAAGGAGTTAGACTGGGTACTGAAAGACTTTGGTTTTAAGATGAGACAGCCCGGATCCGGCAGCAGTCACTATGTTTATACAAAAGGCAAGAGTCAAATTTCGGTGCCTTTCAGAAGGCCTTTTGTAAAAGAAGTTTATGTTAAAAGAATAATTGAGCTGATTGGAGAAGAGTATGAAAAAAAATCTTAAGTATTATCTAAGTTTAGATTACACTATCCGCCTGAAACAAAATGAGGATGGAAGCTTTTTTGCAGAAATTGAAGAGCTGCCCGGTTGCATGAGTGAGGGAGATACTAAGCAGGGAGCTTTAAAGATGATTGAAGATGCAAAGAAAGCCTGGCTTACAGTTGCCGTAACAAGGAAAATAAATATTCCGGAACCGCAAAAGGATGAATTTAGCGGTAAATTAAATGTGAGAATGCCAAGATTCCTGCACAGAAAATTATCTTACAAAGCAAGAGAAGAAGGCACCAGTCTAAATACACTGATTTCTACCACTTTGGCTTCTACTGTAAGATAGGTTAAGGTTAAAATCCGCAGGACAGCCCGCCTTTGGAGGGTGTCCATACAAATCCTCCTGGGTTAACTCTGATTTAAAGTTATCCGCTTTGCGGATTTGGTTGTAGCTAACCCGTTTAAACAACGTTGGTTGTTTAAACCCCCAAGGGTGGATTCGGGGTGGACTCGTAATTATCACGGGAGTTATGTTAAAATCCAAAGATTATGGCATTGAATGTAACTGAACTTAGAAATGGAACGTTTTATAAAGACGGGAAAGAAATTTTCCTGGTGGTTACCTACGAGCATATGAAAACAGGCAGGGGATCAGGGAATATTAAACTTAAGGTCAGGAATATCAGGACCGGCTCAGTGACTGAAAAATCTTTTATAACCGGAGCCAGGGTTGATGAGGCAAATGTTCAAAAAGTGAAAGCTCAATATCTTTACCGCAGCGGTGAAACCTTTAATTTTATGGATCCGGTTTCTTTTGAGCAATTTACAGTACCCTCCCAAGTTATTGGAGATCAGGCCAAATATTTAAAAGATGGGTTGGAAGTTATCTTAATTGTTTTAGGTGATGAAGCTTTGGGGTTAGAACTACCAATGAGTTTGACTTATACTATTTCTGAAACAGGCCCCGGAGAGCGCGGCAACACTGTTTCCAATGTTTTTAAGGAAGCTACCTTAGATAACGGATTGGTAATAAAGGTCCCTATGTTTATGAAAGTCGGAGAACGTGTTAAAGTAGATACCAGATCGGGTGAATACATAGAAAGAGTTAAATGAAAAAAATTACTAAAGCATTAATACCTGCTGCGGGATTTGGAACCAGATTTCTTCCTCAGACAAAAGCCATGCCCAAAGAGATGCTGCCGATTGTTGATAAACCTGTGATTCAATATGTTGTAGAAGAAGTAGTCGCCTCCGGAATAGACAATATTATTATTGTGACAGGTAGCACCAAACGGGCAATTGAAGACCATTTTGATGAACCCGGTGAAGATTTAGTACAGGCTCTTGAAAACGGCAATAAAACCAAGGCTTTGGAGCAAATCAAACATATATCGGAAATGGCCAATTTTATCTATATTCGCCAAAAAGGCCCATATGGTAACGGAACGCCGGT
>JAUSHE010000020.1 GCA_030648435.1 Candidatus Daviesbacteria bacterium | reverse complement strand
CCTGAGGTTTCAACGATCTTCTGAGTTATATTGGAAGGCACTGTTTCATAATGATCTGCTTCCATGTAATAAGTAGCCCGTCCTTGGGACATGCTTCTTATGGCTGTAGCATATCCGTGCATCTCTGCCAAAGGCACTAGCGCTATAACCACCCTGGCAGTTCCTCTTGTTTCAGAAGATAAAATCTGAGCCCTTTTGGAAGATAGATCCCCGATAATGTCTCCTAAGAATTCATCGGGAGTTGTCACTTCCACCTTCATGATTGGCTCAAGGAGTATCATGTCTGCTTTCTTGGCTGCTTCAGAAAGGCCTAAAGAAGCTGCAATCTTAAAAGCAATTTCGGATGAATCAACGTCATGGAAAGATCCATCATAAACTATCACTTTAATATCCGTTACGGGGTATCCCGCCAAAATTCCGGTATCTTCTTTTTCCACAACTCCTTTTTCAATCGGAGAAATAAATTCCCGCGGGATAGCTCCGCCGACAACTTCCGACACAAACTCCCTGCCCTGACCGCGGGGCAAAGGTTCAATACGGAGCAGGCAATGGCCGTACTGACCCCGTCCGCCTGTTTGCCTGATGTATTTACCTTCACCTTCTGCCAATTTAGTAATCGTTTCTTTGTATGCAACCTGAGGCTGGCCGACATTT
This sequence comes from Candidatus Daviesbacteria bacterium, assembly GCA_030648435.1. GTDB lineage: Bacteria > Patescibacteriota > Microgenomatia > Daviesbacterales > UBA10151 > UBA10151. Next base: position 9,963 of record JAUSHE010000020.1, on the reverse strand, counting down.
GCTTCCACCTTAAATTCTCTTTTCATCCGGTCCACCAAAATCTCCAGCTGCAACTCACCCATACCGGCAATAATAGTTTGTCCTGTTTCCTGGTCTGACTTGACCCGGAAAGTCGGGTCTTCTTCGGCAAGCCTTTGCAAGGCATAACCTAATTTTTCCTGGTCGGATTTGGTTTTTGGTTCAATGGCGAGTGAAATAACCGGGTCAGGAAAAGTTATAGATTCTAAAATAATCGGGGTAGTTTCATCGCAAAGAGTATTGCCGGTGACCGTATCTTTTAAACCAACTGCTGCCACAATCTCCCCGGCATATGCTTCATCAATTTCCTCCCTGTCATTAGCATGCATCAGGAGCAGTCTGCCCACTCTTTCCCGGATTTGCTTGGTAACATTGTAAACATAAGAGCCACTCTGCAAAGTACCTGAGTAAACCCTAATATAAGTCAGTTTCCCGACATGCGGATCAACCTGAATTTTAAAAGCCAAAGCTGCCAACGGAGCACTGGAGTCACCTTTTCTTTCCTCTGCTTCTCCGGTTTTCGGATTTGTACCGGTTACTGTGGCAATATCCTGAGGAGAAGGCAAATACTCAACCACTGCATCCAATATGGGTTGTACGCCTTTGTTACGAAGGGAGGAACCGGCAAAAACAGGCACAATTTTATTGGCAATTACTGCTTTTCTTAAAACGATTTTCAGTTCTGCAACGGAAATTGCCTCTCCGCCCAAATACTTTTCCATCAGTACATCATCTGTGCCGGAAATTTCTTCGACTAATTTTTCGCGTGCTGCTTTTACCGCTTCCATCATATCAGCAGGTATATCCACCTCATGAAACTTAGCGCCGGTTTCATCACCTTCCCAAATAATGGCTTTTTCGGTTAACAAATCGACAACCCCCTTAAAATCATTTTCTTTGCCCATCGGCAAATTGTAAGCAATAGCATTTGCTCCTAATCTGTCTCTGGCTGATTGAATAGTGGCCGTAAAATCTGCCCCCACCACATCCATCTTGTTGGAAAAAGCAATTAAAGGCACATTGTATTTATTCGCCTGCCTCCAGACTGTTTCTGTCTGGGACTGCACTCCGGAAGATGAGTCCAAAACTATTACTGCTCCGTCCAAAACCCTAAGAGACCTTTCAACCTCGGCTGTAAAATCAACATGACCCGGCGTATCAATTAAATTAATCCGCATCTCCTCGTTCTCAAATTGACCTTTTTTTACGGTCCAAAATGCCGTAATGGCAGCCGATACAATAGTAATTCCGCGTTCCCGCTCCTGATCCATCCAGTCAGTAACAGTCGTACCCTCATCAATATTTCCTATTTTGTAAGTTTTTCCTGTATAAAATAAAATCCGCTCTGTGGTAGTGGTTTTGCCTGCATCAATATGGGCTATTATTCCAATGTTTCTAATTCTATCGAGAGGAAAATCCCGTTTTGTCTTTGTAACTGCCATTTCACCCGTCCTTTTCCAAGTCTCTGAGGATTTTCTTAACTTCCCCAATTCTCACTCTGGTTGTTTCTGCATCTTCAATAGCCATGGAATAGGCTGCGTTCTCAGACAAATCTCCCTCTGCAGCAGCCGCGCCCTTTTTTAACGTAATAACTTTTAAATCAATCTCCAGTTGATTCAAATTTTTCTTCCACATTTTAATTTTTTCTTGTCTTAATTTATTGTCCATGTTTAACAAAAAACCTCCCTCAAGCTGGGAGGCAATAAGTGTATATTATACTTTTTTGATCCTGAAAGTCAAATGGGAAGACCTCGTAGAAATCTTCTTCGCCCTCTTCCAGAACCGCGCCTTCTAGTGAAGGAAGGATCTAAGGAGAAGGATTCTCCTAATGGACGAGAGCCCACACCATCAACCAAGATATCATTTACTAATTCTCCCAAAAAAAATCCTGTTGCGGTTTTTTTCTCAGCAGACATTCTTTTATTCTACCACAACTTTTTTACCACCTAAAGTGGGCAAATGCCCTATTCGCATTTGCGACTTTTTGCATGTCGTCTTTTTTCTTGATAGCCAATCCTGCACCGTTGGCTGCATCTATCAACTCTGCTGCCAGTTTTTTATCAAATGAATGATATTCTTTATTGGGTTTGGATTTTGCTCCTGCTAAAAGCCATCTTATGGCTAGCGCTTCTTTTCTGTCTCCTCTGACCTCAACCGGCACCTGATATGAAGCTCCACCAACTCTTCTGGGGCGGACTTCCATTTTGGGAGCGGCATTGGTAATGGCTTTTTCAAAAACCGACAGTGGTTCCTCTTTTGTTTGTTCTTTAATATTCGAAAGTGCCTGATAAACCAATTTTTCCGCTATGGATTTTTTACCGCTGATCATCAGTTTATTAATAAACCTGGTCACCAGCCTTGAACCGTAAACCGGATCGGGAGACAAAAGTATTTTTATAGCTTTCTTACTTCTCATGCTGCTACCGGTGCCGGAGCTGCTGCAACTGCTGCTCTCGGGACAGGCCCTCCTCCGCCTTTCTTAGTTCCATATCTTGATCTGCCCTGTTTTCTACCAACAACTCCCGCTAAATCATATTTACCTCTGACTAAATGATACTTCACTCCGGGCAAATCCTTTACTCTTCCACCTCTTACCAGCACTATTCCATGCTCCGCAAGAGAGTGACCTTCGCCCTGAATGTATGCAGTCACTTCGGTTCTATTGGACAATCTGACTCTGGCAACTTTGCGGAGAGCGGAATTTGGTTTTTTCGGAGTCATTGTTTTAACCAGAGTGACCACTCCCCGTTTTTGAGGGTTAAAATTTTGATTGTAACATTTGTCTTTGGCATTAAAACCACGTCGCAGTGCGGTAGCTTTAATTTTTCTGGACATCTTTTTACGACCGTGTCTTACTAGTTGATTAATAGTTGGCATGATTAATTTTCTATTTTCGCCCTCTCGTAACTGGTTGGGATGAGCCTGCCAATTATAACATTTTCCTTAAGACCAATCAGCTTATCTTCTTTGCCAGAAATAGCCGCATCCGACAGTATGGATGTAGTCTCCTGGAAAGATGCCGCAGACAAGAAGCTTTCGGTTTGCAGTGAAGCGCGGGTTATGCCTAAAATAACCACCTCAGCTGTTGAAGGCTCTCCTCCGCCCGCCAGAATTCTTTTATTTTCTTCTTCAAACCGGATTCTGTCAACAACCTCCCCCGGCAGAAGATTGGTATCACCCTGGCTTTCAACTCTGACTTTATCAGACATCTTTCTGACAATGACCTCAAAATGCTTCTCGTTAATAGGCACTCCCTGGGATTCATAAACGGATCTTACTTCATCAACAATATAGCGCTGTGCAGTTCTTAAACCCTGGATCCTCAAAGTTTCCTTAACATCTACATGTCCGGAAGCCAAAATTGTTCCGGCATCAATCAGTTGACCTTCTTCTACCAAAAGTGTTGCGGTAACCGGAATAATGTATTCTCTTTCTTCGTGCGGTTTTGAAGTTGTCCGTACTCTGACTCTTACACCCGTATCGGTTTCCAGTACAGAAACTTTACCGGCAATTTCTGACAAGGGAGCTACCACTTTGGGAATTCTTGCCTCAAATAATTCTTCAACCCTTGGTAAACCCTGAGTAATATCAAGCCCCACAATCCCTCCAGTATGGAAAGTCCGCATTGTCAGCTGAGTTCCCGGTTCTCCGATAGCTTGTGCCGCCACAACTCCAACAGGAGTTCCGATACTGACCAGTTGTCTTGTGGTTAAATCGTATCCATAACAAGCAGCACAAATACCGTGGCGGGCTTCACAAGTCAACGGTGAGCGGGCAGAAACCTTTACAACCTGAGCTTTCATAATCTGTCTGATCAGGTCTTCTACGACAACAGTACCTTTTTTGACCAGTACTTTTCTGCTTTTTGGTTCTAAAATATTATCTGCCACAATTCTTCCCAATAATTTTTCCCTGGCTGTAGTAAAGCTTACTTTGGAAATATCATAATCAAGAGCTTCTTCTGTACCACAATCTTCCATCCTGATAATGACGTCGTGAGCAACATCAACCAGTCGTCTGGTCAGATACCCTGCGTCGGCAGTTTTGAGAGCCTTATCCGCAACACCCTTTCTGGCGCCTCTTGCTGAGGTAAAGTATTCAAATACTGATAAACCTTGTCTGTAATTTGATTTGGTCGGCAATTCCACAATTTTACCGGTTGGATCAGTAGATAAACCCCGCATTGCAGATAGTTGTTTTGCCTGATCTCTTGAACCACGGGCTCCTGCTTCAACCATCATTCTGATAGGATTATTAAGGCCTAAATATTCCCATGTAGCATTGGCCAACTCTTCGGTAGTTTTAATCCAAACCATTTGTGAAAGTTGGGATTTTTCCTGAGGTGTAATCAAACCTTTGGTTGTATTGGCTTCGATTTTTTCAATTTCAGCTTCTGCCTCATCCAGGTATTTCTGCTTATCCGGCAGCACTTTAGCATCAAATATGGAGATAGAAATACCTGCAATGGTGGCAGCCCAAAAACCAATGTCTTTTATATTATCAATTAAGACTGCTGCCTCATCCTTACCCAGAGTTTCCATAGCTTTTAATACAATGTCACGGATCGTAATTCCTTTAATCGCTGTATTCAAAAATCTCATCTGAACCGGCAAAACCTGGTTAAAAAGAATCCTGCCGACCGAGGTTTCCAGGACTTCCCCGTTAATTTTGATCTGAATCTTCTGTTGCACGCCAATTTTGCACAAGTGAAAAGCACGGATGGCATCTTCCTGATCAATAAAGAATTTTAATTCTTTGTCCTCCGATTCATCTAAAATAGTCAGATAATAACATCCGAGAGCCATTTCTCTATTTGGAACGGTAATAGGCTGAGCATTAGCCGGTCCAAAAATGTTTTCTTTGGCCATCATCAAATTCTTTGCTTCTTCCTGCGCTTTAGAGGAAAGCGGCACATGAATAGCCATCTGATCTCCGTCAAAATCAGCATTAAAGCCTGCACAAATACACGGATGAATCTGGATAGCATTACCGTCTACTAATACAGGGAAAAAAGCCTGAATACCTAATCTGTGCAAAGTAGGTGCACGGTTAATCAAGATTGGGTGACCGGTAATGATTTCCTCTAAAATATCCCATACTTCGCTAGGTCTAAGTTCCAAGACATTTTTTGCTCCTTTAACGTTAGAAGCCAAACCTCTGGCGATCACTTCCCGCAAAACAAACGGCTTAAACATCTCAAGAGCCATTTCTTTTGGCAAGCCTACTTGATCCAAGCGCAGTTTCGGCCCAACCACAATCACCGATCTTCCCGAATAATCAACCCTTTTACCCAGCAGATTTTGCCTGAATCTTCCTTGTTTACCACGGAGCATGTCTGAGAGAGACCGTAAAATATGTGTTGTCACAGGTCCACCCCGTCTTGAAGTCCGTGAGGTTGCATCGATCAAACTATCTACAGCTTCTTGTAACATCCTTTTTTCATTCCGCAGAATTATCTCTGGAGCTCCTAAATTAATAAGCCTGTTTAAGCGGTTATTTCTGTTAATCACCCTTCTGTAAAGGTCATTCAAATCAGAGGTGGCAAATCTGCCTCCCGGCAATTGGACCATCGGTCGAAGGTCAGGCGGCAAAACAGGCAACACTTTCATAATTAACCAAGCAGGGGAGATACCTGATGATCTCATGCCTTCAATTACTCTTAATCTTTTGGTAGCTTTGATATGTTTTTGTCCAGTTGATTTCCTAACCTCTTCACGAAGATTTGCTGCCAATTTATCCAGATCAAGCTTTTGCAGCACATCCAGGAATGCCTCTGCTCCCATGCTAACTTCCAGGAAGTCTGCCACCCCGTATTCAAAAAGCTTGGAGTATTCTTCCTCCGACAAAAGTTTTAATGGTGTAATGCTTTTTACAAGATCAGATACCGCCTTAAAAATATTTTCAATTGTGACAATTTCGGCAACTTGCGCGTCCCGCATTTTCTGAATCTCTGCCCTAACTTTTAACTGACTTTCCTGCGCTTCCAGTTCAAATTTTTCTTTTTCCATTTTCTTTTTCAAACCATCCAGATCTTTTTTCAAACCATCTTCCAGCGAAGCTATATTTTTCTCAACAGCAGCTTTTGAATCAGAAATCTTTGCTTCCAGATCTTTTTCTAATTTTTGCAAGGCTCCGGTTTTACCTTCCGGATCAACATTGGTCACAATATAGGATGCAAAATAAATAACTGCTTCCAAGTTTTTGGGTGAAACGTCCAAAATCAGCGACAGTTTAGATGGAGCGCCTTTGACAAACCAGCTATGAGCAACTGGGGACGCCAAAATAATATGACCCATACGCTCCCTTCTCACTTTGGATTGAGTAACTTCAACTCCGCACTTATCACAAATTACTCCCCTAAACCTGATTCTTTTATATTTACCGCAGTAACATTCATAATCTTTTGTCGGACCAAAAATATTTTCGGAAAATAGTCCGTCTTTTTCTGCCTTAAGGGTTCTATAATTGATTGTTTCAGGCTTGGTAACCTCTCCAAAAGACCAGCTTCTAATCTGTTCCGGTGAAGCAACTGTCAATCGCAGTGATTCAAAATCCAGTAAATCTGCCATATTAACTTTCTATCTCCTTTACTTCAAAAGGGCTATTTTCAGCCGTAAGTTCTTTTTCATTCTCAACCGGTTTCATTTCCAGTACCTCTTCAAGTTCTGCTACTTCTTTTACAATCTCTTTGCTCTCTTCGGCTTCTTGCACTACTTGAGCTATTTTTGCACCCAACGTTTCAACATTCAAACCCAGAGCCTGCAATTCTTTTACCAATACCTTAAACGATTCCGGAATCAAAGCCTGGGGAATATCAATTCCTTTAACTATTGCTTCAAAAGCCTTGGCTCTGCCTACCACATCATCTGACTTAATGGTTAACATTTCCTGCAAAATATGTGCTGCCCCATATGCTTCCAGCGCCCAAACTTCCATTTCTCCGAGTCTTTGACCTCCCATTTGCGCCTTACCGCCCAAAGGCTGCTGAGTCACCAAAGAATAAGGTCCGGTTGAACGGGCATGAATCTTTTCCTCAACCATATGGATGAGTTTAAGAATGTAATTTCTACCAACCACAACCTTATTGCCAAACGGTTCGCCTGTCCTACCGTCAAACAATTGCATTTTACCGTCGGCGCTATAGCCCGCTCTTTCCAGTTCAGCAATTAATTTTTCTTCCGGAATCTTTTCAAAAACCGGCGCAGCCATTTTATAGCCCAATGCTTTGGCTGCAAATCCCCAGTGAGTTTCCAAAAGTTGTCCTAAGTTCATTCTGGAAAGAACCGAAAGCGGCGAGATAATAATATCAACCGGAGTCCCGTCCGAGAGATGCGGCATATCCGCGGCCGTGACAATTCTGGAGATAACACCTTTGTTCCCGTGGCGCCCGGCCAACTTATCTCCTGCAGTTACTTTTCTTATTTGCGCCACTTTTACTTTGATTCTCATCAAAGTTCCTGTGTCAAGCTCGTCTCCTTCATCTCTTGATAAAATTTGCACTCCAATCACCGTGCCGCGCTCTCCGTGCGGAATCCTAAGCGATGTGTCTCGGACCTCTTTGGCTTTTTCACCAAAAATAGCTCTGAGCAACCTCTCTTCAGCAGTTAATTCAGTTTCACCTTTAGGCTGCACTTTACCGACCAGAATATGGTTGGGACCCACCTCTGCTCCGATCCTGACAATACCTCCCGCATCTAAATTGACAAGTGCATCTTCCGAAACATTGGGAATATCCCGCGTCAATTCCTCAGGCCCTAATTTAGTCTCAACTACATCAGTTTCATATTCTTCAATGTGAATAGAGGTCAAAACATCCTCTCTTACCAAACGGTCGGAAATAACAATAGCATCTTCATAACCTAAACCGTCAAAGCTCATATAGGCAATAAGCAGATTCTGCCCAAGAGCTAATTCTCCGTTCTCGCAAGCTGCCCCATCAATCAGCAAATCTCCTTGGGCCACTTTATCGCCCACATTAACAACCGGATTCTGTGAATAACAAGTGCCTTGCGGTGAGTGGATAAATTTTTTGATTTCATATTTGATTTCTTCTTTCTTCATCTTTAGCACAAGCTTTTTACCATCTACGAATTTCACTATACCGTCCGCAGGAGCTCTCACAACCCTTCCCATATTATCAGCCACAACTCTTTCCATACCTGTACCTACAATAGGAGCCGCCGGATGGAGAAGCGGTACTGCTTGACATTGCATTTGAGTTCCCATTAAAGCCCTATTTGCATCATCATTGGCCAAAAAGGGAATTAAGGATGCACTGGTTCCAAAAATTTGTTGAGGAGAAATATCGATCAAAGAAATATCTTTTGCTAAACCTTCATAAAAATTACCGGCAAATCTGGTCGGTACTCTCTCGTCCAGAATAAAACCTTTCTCGTCAACTGATACTGTTGCTTCAGTGATATGGAAATTTTCTTCATCATCAGCCGCGTAATATGACACATCATCAGTTACCTTGGGTTTATCGCGCTCTAAAATAACTTTGCGGTAAGGCGTTTCCAAAAATCCATATTCATCAATATGGGCATGCAGCGCCAGATAAGTTACCAATCCAATATTCTGACCCTCCGGAGATCTGATCGGATCAATTCTACCGTATTGCGAATGATTAATATCTCTTACCGAAAAAGAAGCTCTATCACGGGTAATACCACCTGCACCCATGACCGACAATCTTCTTAAATGATCCAGTTCCGACAGCGGATTAACCTGATCCAGGATAGAAGATAGCTGCGAAGAACGGAAAAATTCATTAACGGCAGCAATCACAGGCTTGGCATTAATCAATCCACCGGGTGAAATTTCTGCATCAGCCGCTGTCAAACTCATTCTTTCTTTAATAATCCGCTCCAAACGGAGAACGCCAATCCTGAAAGCATTTTGTTGGACCAGTTCTCCGGCGCATCTTACCCTGCGGTTTGCCAGATGATCAATATCATCCAGTTTACCCTCACCGCGGCTTAATTTAATGAGATATTTTAAAGTGGCAATAATATCTTCTTTTGTCAAAATCCAGTTTTCCGGTGTATTGGGTAAATTAAGTCCTAATCTTTTATTAATTTTGAATCTGCCAACTTTAATCAAATTGTAGCGTCTGGCATTAAAAAACATGCCGTCAAGCAAAGCCTTAGCATTATCTAAAACCACCGGATCACCGGGACGCATTTTTCTGAAAATTTCAAGCAGTGCTTCATCCGTACTTGTTGTAGGATCTTTGAGAAGCGTTGTTTCAATGAATTTTTCTTCTCCCGTATCAACATCCGTAAATAACTCTTTAATTTGTTCATTCTCGGAAAATCCTAATGCGCGAAGTAAGGTGGTAGCTGCAAATTTTCTTCTTCTGTCAATTTTGGCTGTTAAAACTCCGCCACGGGTAATGGAAAATTCAAGCCATGAACCACGGTATGGACGGATTTCTGCGGAATATAATCTTTTCCCCGTAATCGGATCATCGCTGGCCTGGAAAAATACTCCCGGGGAGCGGACCAATTGATTGATAATAACCCTTTCAACTCCGTTAATAATAAAGGTCCCTTTATCGGTCATCTGGGGAATATCACCCAAAAAAACATCCTGCTTATATCTTTGACCGGTTTGTTTATTGGTTAAAGTTGCTTCAATTTTTAAAGAGGCGTCATATGTGACGCCTTTTTCCTTAGCCTGCTCAAAACCGTATTTAGATTTGCCAAAATAAAAGGACCCCAGTGTCAGGGTCCAATTTTTTCCTGTAAAGTCTTCAACAGGAGAAATTTCTTTAAGGACTTCTTCAATGCCTTTTTTTAAAAAGTCATTGTATGAATCCAATTGAATTTGAATTAAATTAAGTTCTGGAACAGCCGGAGTTTTGCCGAAGTATTTACGTACGCTTGTATTTGTATTCAATGACATTAGTAGATGGCCTTTTGGACAGATTTATCCCGCTGTGGC
>JAUSHE010000026.1 GCA_030648435.1 Candidatus Daviesbacteria bacterium | reverse complement strand
ATGAGAACACATAGTACCATTGAGTTTCTTGGTTTATGGGAAAAGATAAACAACCCAAATTTTAAACTGGTCGAATTCGACGGGTTTAAAAATGAAGCCGGAAGTAATTCATTTGTACTCTCTCCCCAAAAATGGATAGAAGCAACAAATGCGACAGGTATAGTTTCTAAATCAGGCAGGTATGGAGGTGGCACTTTTGCGCACAATGATATTGCTTTTGAATTTGCCTCCTGGATTAGTGCCGAATTTAAGCTTTTCTTAATCAAGGAATTTCAACGACTTAAAGCTGAAGAAAATGAGAGGCTTACTTTGGGTTGGGATGTTAAACGTCAACTAACGAAAGTAAATTACCGGATTCATACAGATTCTATCAAGGAAAATTTAATTCCTCGATCAGTCACCAATAATCAAGCCAAAATTATTTATGCATCTGAAGCGGATATTCTCAATATGGCTCTATTCGGCAAGACTGCCCAAGATTGGAGAGATGAAAATAAAGGAAAAGAAGGTAATATCCGTGATTACTCTGATGTTACACAACTGGTAGTTTTGGCCAATCTCGAAGGTATCAATGCCGAGTTGATCCGTCAAGGTTCACCTCAATCAAAGAGATTAGTTCAGTTAAACCGGATCGCTATCTCTCAAATGCAATCTTTAGTTGGTAATGCCTTAATAAAGAAATTGAAATAATATGTCTAAATACTACAATTCAAAAACAGATACATTATACAAACTTAGTCCTTCGGATTTTGCTTATCTTTGGAATGACTGCAAACATTGTTATTACCAGAAAGTAAAAAGCGTTGACATTCGGGTAATTTATGGTTTAAAGTAGAGTTGCTATGAAAAAAAGTAAGCAAATTATTAAACAAAATAGTTTTACCGAGTTTCTCCTTTACACCACCCCAAACGGGAAGGTGAAGGTCGAGATATTTTTACATAATGAAAATATCTGGCTTACCCAAGCTAAAATTGCAGAGCTCTTTGGTGTGGGCATACCAGCTATAAATAAACATTTAAAAAATATCTTTGCAAGTGGTGAACTACAAGAAAATTCAGTTATTTCCAAAATGGAAATAACTGCCACAGACGGTAAAAGCTATAATACAAATTTTTATAATTTAGATGCCATAATTTCTGTAGGTTATAGAGTAAATTCTACAACTGCTACCCAATTTAGAATTTGGGCCACAGAAAGGCTAAAAGAATACATTATTAAAGGCTTTACCATGGATGACGAACGGCTGAAAACTCCCAACTACACATTTGGTCAAGATTACTTTGAAGAGCAATTAGCTCGCATAGCAGACATCCGCAGTAGCGAACGTAGATTTTACCAAAAAATCACTGATATCTACGCGCAGTGCAGTGTGGATTATGACAAAAATAGCACTGAGGCTCAGCATTTTTTTGCGACCGTGCAAAATAAATTGCACTTCGCCATTTCAGGCCAGACGGCTGCAGAAATTATTAGCAGTCGCACAAGCAGTGCTAAGCTAAATGTAGGCCTTACCAACTGGAAAAACAGCCCGCAAGGAGCAATACGCAAATCAGATGTGATAGTGGCTAAAAATTATTTAAATGAAGAAGAACTTGCAGGTCTAAATAATATAGTGGAGCAATATCTCATCTTTGCCGAGTCACAAGCTAAGCGTAAACAAGCCATGTTCATGCTGGACTGGGATCAAAAGCTAAGTGAATTTTTAAAGCTTAATGATCGCGACGTCTTGGGTGATTTAGGTAAAGTAAGTCATGAAGTCGCCGAAGCACTGGCACTGGAAGAATACGAGAAATACAACGCAAATCAAGACAAAAACTACATATCCGACTTTGACCGAGTGGTAAAAAAACTTTTGGAGAAAGCTAAAAAATGATGGATAAATTATACAAACTTAGTCCTTCGGATTTTGCGTACCTTTGGAATGACTGTAAGCATTGTTACTGGCAAAAAGTAAAACTGGGTGTTTCGCACTCTGGTATATTTCCTTCAATGTTTGGCAGGATTAATAAACTACTGCAGGATTCAATCATGGGAATGAATTTATCTGATATTCATCCCGACTTACCAAGTGGGATTATAGAAATCCAGGAAGGTTATATGAAGTCGGTGACTATTGACGGCACAAACTGTTATCTTAGCGGACGGTTTGATATTTTGTCTAAACTTGATAATGGAACTTTTGCAATTATCGACTTTAAAATAACTACTCCGGACGAAGACAAGATACAAAAATATGCCAGTCAATTACATGCATATAAATTTGCGCTGGAAAATCCGGAAAACGGAGAACCAATTAAAGTTTCAAAAATGGGCGTTGTCAGTATTAACCCTGAGGAAATGAAATTAGTTGACGGAAAAGTAATTTTCACTACGACTCCAAAATATCATCCGGTTGTGGAAGATATGGAGAGTTTTCATAAACTTATCGGAGAGATCTCAACTTTGTTAAACGGAGACTTGCCTGCAGTTTCAGAAACTTGTAGTTTGTGTATTTACAGAAGTAAATTTTAATACCCCGCCCACTCGGGATTTGGTACCGCCAACGGGATTTGAACCCGTGATTTTCGGAATGAGAATCCGATGTCCTAGGCCACTAGACGATGGCGGCGTGCCTAGATTATAACATGTTTGACTTATACTTAAACTTGCATTAGAATTTGCAATGAACTTATGACTAATGTTTATTTAACACAAAAAGGTTTGACAGCAGCAAAAGAAGAATTAGGATTCTTAAAAGAAACTAGAAGAAGGCAAATTGCCGAGACGATTCATCAGGCAAGACAATATGGTGATCTGACAGAAAACTCTGAATATGATGCTGCACTTGAAGAGCAGTCCATGGTGGAAAGCCGCATTTCGGAACTGGAAAATATTTTAAAAGGTGCTAAAGTTATAGCCAATCCTTCGCAACAAGATTTTGTGATCATAGGTTCAACAGTTAAGATTGAGATGGATGACGGGATTGATGAGTTTACCATTGTGGGAAGAGTTGAGGCAGATCCTTCCAAAAAAAGGATTTCCAATGAATCGCCTCTGGGTTTGGCCCTGTTAGGCGCAGAAAAAGGAGAAACGGTTGACGTTGCAACACCGATAGTGAGATATAAATGTAAAGTATTGGAGATAAAATAAAATATGAATGACCCGATTTTAGAATTTAATCCAAAACTGCCGAAGCTTTCGGCAAACGAAAAAGCTGTATTAAAACTTTTGGTTGAGGCAGGAAAGTTAATTGTCCCGATTTATCTTGAGCAGGAAAAGCAGATGAAAGATGAGATTAGTGAAAAAGAAAGTCAGGAAGTTGCTAAAAAAGACAAAAAGATTCTATCTCCGTATACAGTTGTTGAAAAAATTGATGGAAAAATTGTAGCCACTCCTTACCACATTAAATATGCAGAAGCTTTAAAACCCATTGCAGAAAAGTTAAACCAGGCTGCTGGGATAACAGACAATAAAGCATTTGGTAGGTTTTTAAGATTACAGGCAAAGGCGTTAACTGAAGGAAGTTACGAGGAGGCAATTGCAGCTGGGTTACAGATGAAGCCCTACATTTTAGATATTTCTATTGGGCCTGTTGAACATCATGATGACCGGTTATTTTTTGCCAAAGCCTCATATCAATCTTGGGTAGGAGTAGTTGAGAAAGAAGGAACAACTAGGCTTAATCGCTACAAAGACACGATTTTGGAAGTTAGAAGAAAAGTTTTAATTCCTCATCAGAGATTAGAAAATTACAGTAATGTTAAGGCTAAGGTAGATGATGTAATTTTATTTTCAGGCCATATGGCTAGGACAAAATTTGTAGGAGTAAATTTGCCAATGAATCTTAGTTTTGTAGAAAAGTATGGCTCTGAGGTTACGCTCTTTAATCAAATCAATGACTTGAGGATGAAGGAGCAAATATTACCCACCTTTAATAAAACTTTTTCCTCTGCTTTTAAGAAGGGATTTAGTAAAGAAGATTTAAGAAGGGCCAGCTTGCGTTATGTTGCTCTTCACGAATTAGCTCATAGCTATTTATATTATAAAAATGCTCCCAAGAATCTTCAAGATTTACTGGCTCCTATTTATGAACTCAGTGCCACTGTTTTGGGGTTGAGGATGGCTGGGTCTCTACTGCTCAAAGAGATGATTACTGATAAGCAGCTTGAATCAATGATTGTTGTTTTTATCTGCAGATGTTTTGATTTGATAGGGAAGAGTAAGGGTGGTAAATCCTGGCTCAATTATGCTACAGGAGGAGCCATTTTTATTAACTTCATGTTAGAAAGTGGCGCCTTAAAGCGCTTAGGAAGTCTGACTATCATAAGCTTCACGAAGATCTTCTTATCGTTGCACGACCTCTCTTCTTTACTGGAATATTTACTGTCTTCTGGTACTAGAAAAGACGCAGAGTACTTCATTAAAAAATACGGCCAATTTAAAAATTTACCTTAGATTGCGGAATTTTTCCAAAAAGAGTATAATTCTGCTTTATGGTTTCAACGACGGAATGTAAAGATAATCGGAGTTATATGTTTGCGGGTAAGGATCAGAGATACACTATCATCGTGTGTCGCAGTGATCGTAGCAACAAAAGCGGTTTTATAGAAATGCCTGAATCTGCTGATTTGATAGAGGCTGTAACGGAAGTGTATCTGGGTGTTTACCCGGAGAGAAATCGAGATTTGTCTCGGGCAAGAGTAAGAAAAAGCCTAAGTTATCCTCGAACAACTTTAATGTTGGCTGAACATCAAGGAAAGCCGGTAGGATTCGGTATATTTCCTAGACTGCTTATTAATGGACATATTGATAGAGAACCAGTACCAGTACTGTATTCTTCGAGGGGGTTCCTGTCTGAACATGAGAGACAAGGCTTAGGGACCCATGTTTTGGAAGAAGCAATACGATTACATCAGGAAGAGCTTTGGAGATCGCATCGGTCACTTCGTTGGGTTGCATTTATGACGATGAATCCTCACTCAGTAGCTTCATTATGGAAATTGCCGATGGTGGGAGAAACTTGGCCTATTAAAAAGCCTGCTGATGATCAAGAGAAACCAACTGTTAACTATTATCTTCAGGATTCGACTCAACAGCACATTATGCTAGGAGTTCACAGTAGAGTTTATATGTCTTCAGAGAGTATCAGTACTCGTACCGGAGTTAGTGAGGGCGAACTACGTGAATTAGGTATGAATGAGACTTATCGACCCAGTCCAGATCAGCGTTTGCCTTATGATATTCATCAAATAATGGTTCATCAACTAGGTATGAATCGGGAAAAGGGAGATGTGGTATATATGACTGCTGAAGTTAAGCAACCAGGCGAGTCACCTTTAGATCATCTGGCTTAAGCAGCTTAACTCTTCTCCTTTTAAAAACTTTCAGCTTCAGCTATACTTGAGCCATGTATTGGGCTGATAGGGTAGCGAAAGAAATTATTGATTCAGGAAAATTTAAGCCTTATTGGGTAGATGACATGTTTACACCCTCAGGTTATGCTCATATTGGCAATCTCCGCGGACCCCTTGTTCATGATTTAATCTATAAAGCACTTAAGCGCGCAGGCAGTGATGCCAGATTTACTTTTGTGATTAATGATTTTGATCCGATTGACGGATTACCGGAAGATTTGCAAAAAGATTTTTCAAAATATTTGGGTTTTCCTCTAAAAAAAGCACCTTCTCCCAAAGAAGATTTTGCTTCTTTTGGGGATTATTTTGCCGATGATTTTAAAAAAGTGTTAGCAAGTTTAGAGGTAAAACCTCGATATTATTCTTCCTGGGATTTATATCATGAAGGTAAATTTGACGAAGCTATCAAGATCGCTCTGGATAATGCAGACAAAATTCAGGATATCTACCAAAAAGTCAGCGGAAGTAAAAAGAAAGAAGCAGGTTGGCTGCCGCTTCAGGTGATTTGTGAAAATTGCGGAAGAATAGGAACAACCAGAGTGCACGATTGGGACGGGGAAACAGTTGCCTATACTTGTGAGGAAAGTTTAGTCAAATGGGCAGAGGGCTGTGGATTTGAGGGAAGGATTTCTCCTTTTGGGGGGAATGGAAAATTACCATGGAAAGTTGACTGGCCGGCACACTGGATGGTAATTGGTGTAACTGTTGAAGGAGCCGGTAAAGATCACTCATCAGCCGGCGGATCAAGGGATATAGCGAGGGAGCTTTGCAAAGAAGTTTTCCATATTGATGAGCCGTACGATTTGCCTTATGAGTTTTTCTTAATTGGCGGCAAAAAGATGGCTTCATCAAAAGGCTTAGGTCTTAAGGCCCGGGATTTTAAACAGCTTTTGCCACCGGAGCTGGCTAGGTTTTTATTTTCCAGAACAGATTATAGGCAAGCTGTAGAATTTGATCCAATTGGAACTATGGCAATTCCGGATCTTTTTGACGAATACGACAGATGCTATAAAGAAAAAACTTTTTTGCCAAGATTTAGGGATATTGTAAATTATGTTCAAATGCCGAATGTTGATGTTTTGAAAAAATATGAAGAAATAAAAGGTGGAGAATTAACGGAAGTAGAAATAAATATTATTAATGAAAGAATAAAATATGCAAAAATTTGGTTGGAAAAATATGCTCCTGATGAATTTAAAATTCAACTCTCTGAAGTTTTACCTGAAAAAGTAAAAGAGCTAACAGAAGATCAAAAGCAGTTTTTAAAAAAATCCATTGATTTAATTGAAAAAAATAATGATCCCGAAGATTTGCAACTGGCTTTATACAATTTAACAAAAGAACTGAAAATTGATGCTAAAAAAGCTTTTTCAGCCGTTTACATTTCTTTAATCGGTAAAGAATTTGGTCCAAAAGCTGCTTGGTTTTTGTTATCGTATCCGAAAGAAGAAATTACAAAAAGATTGAAAGAAGTTATTGAATGAATATAGTTGATTTAAAGAAAATTTTGAAGGTTTTTTTGACTTTGCAGTGGGCTAAGGAACTGCCAAGACAGGGATTTATTGCCATGGGGTTTAAAAGAAATGAAGCAGACTCTGTTGCAGCGCATAGTTTTTCAACATGTTTGCTGGCTTACTTTTTAGCTAAGGAGTTACAAAAAGAAGGAGAAAAAATTGATCCGGATAAAGTTTTAAAGATGGCTTTATTCCATGATGTTGGTGAAACGATAGTCGGAGATGTCGGGACATTTGTTAAAAATATGGCAGGAGGAGTTTTTAAAAATATTGAAGAAGAAGGGGTAAAAGCATTAGTAAACGAGTTGGATTCAAAAGAAGAGATCATAGAATTGGTGGAAGAATATAATGAGAGGAAGTCTTTGGAGGCGAGAGTAGTAAAGGCGGCAGATAATTTAGATGCTTTAGCTCAAGCCAAAGGTGTACCTGGAGCAAAGGATGCGTTAAAATATTTTAAAGAGGTGTATCATATAACTAAGTTTCCCTGGCATAAAAAAGCTGTTGATTTAATCTTAAGCGGAGAAGTAGAGCCGGGTAGGGACTGGCAGAAGCACTAAAATGTTGGACATAAATTTTATTAGAGAAAATATTGATCAAGTAAAAAAAGCTGTTGAAGCCAGGAAATCCGGTGTGGATTTGGATAAGTTACTTTCACTGGATAGTGAAAGAAAAGAATTGATTACTAAAGTTGATGACTTGCGCGCCAAAAGAAATGAAGCTGCCAGAACTAGGGATAAGGGGGAAGGGGTAAGGATAAAGTTAGAACTAAAAAATTTAGAAAAGCAGTTATCAGAAGCAAAGAAAAAATATAATGATTTAATGCTTTTGGTGCCAAATATTTTAATGCCGGATGTGCCGATTGGGGATGCAACTAAAAACAAAATTATCAGAAAAGAAGGGGAGTTGCCCAAATTTTCTTTTAAAGTAAAAGATCACATAGAATTGGGAAAGCTTTTAAATATTATTGATTTTGAAAGGGGAGTGAAAGTTGGGGGCTTTAGAGGGTATTTTTTGAAAAATGAAGGAGCCAAACTGCAGTGGGCGGTTTTAAATTTTGCTCTGGATCATTTGGTACAAAAAGGATTTGCGCCGGTAGTGCCACCGATTATAAATAGAAGATTTGCCCTGATAGGAAGCGGGCAGTTCCCCTGGGGTGAGGAAGATATTTACAAGGTGGGGGAGGAGGATTATTTGGTTGGCACTTCGGAGATTCCTTTGATGGCCATGCATGCAGATGAGACATTTGAGTTGAAGGATTTACCAAAAAAGTATGTGGGAATGTCAGCTTGTTTCAGGACAGAAATAGGTTCTTACGGCAAAGATACCAAGGGGCTTTTCAGGGTGCATGAGTTCTACAAAGTAGAACAGGTTATTTTGTCCGAGGCGGACGAGCAGGAATCATTAGGGTTTTTTGAAGATTTGCAGGATAACAGTGAGGATATTTTGAGAGGATTGGGACTTCCCTATCAAGTGGTTTGTTTGTCATCGGAGGATATGGGTAAAAAAGCGGCAATGACTTATGATATAGAAACCTGGATGCCGGGAAGAGGCAGTTACGGTGAAACTCATTCCAATTCGATCTGTTTGGATTTTCAAACCAGAAGATTAAAAATAAAATACAAAGACAAGGACGGACAAGTAAAATTCTGTCATGCTCTGAATAATACTGCTATTGCCTCTCCCAGAATTATAATTGCTCTGTTGGAAAACTTCCAAACTGAAGATGGGTCTGTCAAAATCCCTGAAGTCTTGCAAAAATACACCGGCTTTTCCGAAATAAGATCTAAATAATTTATCTTCCCTGTTACCTTTGAGGTATTAAATCTCCAGCCCTGGTTGCTTGCCGGGTTCCCCCGCTTTCCAGCGCTCCAAAGTTAGCAGAGCCGGTGGCTGTCGGCTGTGGTGTTGGCTGGGCAATTGGTAAAGGTGGCTTAACTTCTGTAGTTTTTGGAACCGTTGTTGCGGGTATACTGGTAGATGTTTTAGGTTGACCGATACCCAGTATAAAGTAGGCCGAAGCTCCGATAACTACAATTAATAACCCAACACCTAAGCCAATAACCCATTTTGGAATACTTTTATGAGCTTCAGGTACGGTACTTCCGGTTTCAGAACCTGCTGTAATTACGGAAGGAACTACTTCCGGCGGAGGAACCGTAATTTCTGCCGGTGAATTATTGCCTATCAAATGAGATAAATCAGTAGGTGCAGATTCAGTTGGCGCAGTATTCATCCAGCTTGGTTCTGTAGGAGCTGCCGGAGAACTATCAATAGCAGGAGGTTGTGTGGGTGCGCCCCATGGATTATCCAAATTCGATGTGTGTGCTTCAGGAGCTGTAGATTGAGGATAAGGAACAGAAGAAGGAGGTGTAAAAGTTGGAGTTGGAGTTGGAGTTGGAGTTGGGGTTGGGATAGGTTCTGGAAAAACCGGTTCAGGTACCGCCGGCTGTGGAACAGACCAAGGCGATGAGACATCAGGCGCCGGTTGAATTGGTGGCGACGGAGGACTCCACGGAGAATTTTGTATTGGATTTACAGGATCTGGCTGCGTGGGCGATGCCCAGGGATCTGGTGGCGGGGGTGGTGTAGGATTTGAGCTATTTTGATTATCCATTTGGGCAGTTTTAGATGTTTTTAGTGTATTAAACACATGACTAATTGTCAATGATGAACTATAATATACAATACAAACTATGCTAGGTTTTTTGGGAAAACTTCTTGATTCAAACGAGCGGGAAATTAACAAGTTTAAACCGCTTGTTGATGCTATTTTGGGTTTTGAAAAAAAGTTTTCAAAATTATCCGATAAAGAATTAAAAGGCAGTTTGTCAAAATTTAAGCTTGAACACGAGCGGGGGAAAAGTTTAGATGAACTTTTGCCTGAGGTTTTTGCAGGAGTCCGTGAGGCAGCTAAGCGCACAATCAAACAGCGTCATTTCGATGTGCAGATGTTGGCAGCTATTAGCTTGCATCAGGGTAAAATTGCTGAACAAAAAACGGGAGAAGGAAAAACACTTTCCGCTACTCCGGCGCTATTTCTAAATGCAATTGCAGGCAAAGGTGTTCATCTGGTGACGGTTAATGACTATCTCGCCCAGCGTGACTGCGGTTGGATGGGTCCCGTTTTTGATGCATTAGGCGCAACGTGTGCAACTATTGTTCACGACGCAGCTTTTATTTTTGATCCTAAATATAAAAATCCTGAACATGAAGATAAACGACTTTTGCGCCTGCGTCCGGTAACGCGGAGGGAAGCATATCAGGCTGATATCACTTACGGAACAAATAATGAGTTCGGATTTGATTACCTTCGGGATAATATGGTTTTCTCGCTGGCAGATCAGTCCCAAAGGGGGCATTTTTTTGCCGTAGTTGATGAGGTAGATTCAATTTTAATTGATGAGGCAAGGACTCCATTAATTATTTCTCAGCCGGCTGCCGAAGCCACAGAAAAATATTATGAGTTTTCCAAAATTATAAATTCCCTGTTACCTTCAGATTATGCTGTTGATGAGAAATTAAAAACAGCGCACCTTACTGAACATGGAACATTAAAAATCGAAAAAATGCTGGGGGTAGACAATCTTTATGAAAAAGATTTTTCAACCCTGCATCATTTAGAAGAAGCGCTTAAAGCAAAGACTTTGTTTCAAAAGGACAAAGATTATGTGGTAAAAGAAGGTGAGGTAATAATTGTTGATGAGTTTACCGGCAGGTTAATGTTGGGAAGAAGATATTCAGAAGGTCTGCATCAGGCAATTGAGGCTAAGGAAAATGTGCCGATCCAACAGGAATCCCAAACTCTGGCAACAATTTCTTTTCAAAACTACTTCCGGATGTATCAAAAGCTGGCCGGCATGACCGGAACTGCAGCAACTGAGGCTGAGGAGTTTAATAAAATTTACAAATTAGAAGTGATAATTATTCCAACTAATAATCCGATGGTCAGAGACGATCATGCGGATACGATTTATAAAACACAAAGCGCCAAATATACTGCTGTCGCCAATATGGTAGAGGAGCTTCACAAAAAAGGTCAGCCGGTTTTAGTAGGTACTACAGCAATAGATAAAAACGAATTTCTTTCAGAACTCTTGAAAAGAAAAGAAATTTCCCATGCGCTTTTAAATGCTAAAAATCATGAAAAAGAAGCCGAGATTATATCTCATGCCGGAGAAAAGGGAGCGGTGACAGTTGCAACCAACATGGCAGGAAGAGGAGTGGACATCGTTTTGGGTAAAGGGACAGTGGATCTGGGAGGATTATATGTGATTGGAACTGAAAGGCATGAATCAAGACGGATTGATAACCAACTGCGGGGTCGTTCCGGTAGACAAGGTGATCCGGGGGAAACCAGATTTTTTGCATCCCTGGAGGATGATCTGATGAGAATTTTTGGAGGAGAACAGGTATCCAAAGTAATGAATTTCTTAAAAATGCCGGAGGATGTGCCTATTGAACACGGTTTAATTTCTAAAGCCATAGAAGGAGCCCAAAAGAAGGTTGAAGGACACAATTTTGATATCAGAAAACATACCGTCGAATATGACGATGTCATGAATCAACAAAGAAGAATTATTTATGAAATCCGCAAAAAAGTTTTGGAAACAGCGGCTAACAAAGACATTTCTTTAAAAGAGGAGATTCTGGAAAAGATTGCAAATGAGATTAGAAGTGTTGTAACTATTTATACAGAAGAAAGTACAGATGTAAAAAAAATTACAGAAGAATTCAGCAGTATTATTCCATTAGATCAAAATAGCAGAGACGGTATAGAAAAACAAATTGCCTCACATGCAAATTCAGATCAGATAATAGAGTTTTTAACCGGACTTTCAGGGAATTTTTATGAAGAAAGGGAAAAACAGGTAGGTAGCGAGGTAGCCAGACAAATGGAAGTTTTTGTTTATTTAAATACCATTGATACTTTATGGATTGAGCATCTGGATACGATGGATGATCTGCGCTCCGGTATTGGTCTTCGGGGATATGCCCAAAGAGACCCCTTAATTGAATATAAAAGAGAAGGGTTTGATTTATTTGAAAAATTAATGGTAGAGATAGATTATGAAATAACTCACAGAATATATAAGGTTGCAGTGCAGAATCAGGCACCGGTAGTCCAGAGGCCTTCTGTAATGGAAGAAAAGCATGCAGAGATTGAAGTTGGTGTAGAAACAGAAAGAAAAGAGATAGAAGGCACTACAAAAGTTACTATTGAGCGGGATGGAGTAATATCTGAGCAAGTTTACGGTTCAGGTGGGCAGCTAAATAAGACTCACGGTAAACTTGGCAGAAATGATCCTTGCTGGTGCGGCAGCGGCCGTAAATACAAACGTTGCCATTATCCCAATTAAAACGAAGTTTATATGTATATTTTAAGTATACTAATTACATTAATAAGTAGTTTGTGGAGCTGGGAATTATTTTCCTTTAATCCTAATTTACTCCTGGTGGTTTGGAGTGCAACTATAATTCTTTTTTTGTCAGTTATAAAATCATCAAAGAAAATTTTATGTATTTTTTGTCTATTTTTAATACCTATATTAGTAGTGCAATGGAAAACTACAAGAAATGCGGGACTGGATTATATGAGTGAAACTGATTGGTCGCTTTTTGCTACAAGAAGAATTGAATTATCGGCAGTTTCTCCTAGTTTAGGAAGGTATTTAGGTAATAAACCGGAGTATATGTTTTACAAATTTGAGCAGAATTTATTGCGCAGTATGGATTTAAATCTATACTTTTTTGGCAGTCACCCCCGTGAGAGATCCGGAATAAGAGAATTTGAAAAATTTTCATTTTTGTTTTTGCCTTTTTTTATTTTTGGATTATTAAGGTTGGTAAAATTTTCGCCATGGCAGCTCGGAACTAGTTTGTTTATACCATTGCTGGTGTTGGCTATTATCGGTCAGGATAATCCGATAGGACCATTCAGTTTGCTGCCATTTTTTTCGGTTACTATAGCAGTAGGAATGTTTAATATAATAAAAAAATTAAATGTCATTTAATATAAAATCTTTTTTTGTAATTATTGCTATTTTAATACTGGGGTCATTTCTGTATTTCTATAAAATAGACACTGTTCCGCCCAGATTAAGCGCGGATGAAATTCCAAGCGGATATAATGCATATTCCATATTATTGACTGGGAAAGATGAGTACGGAAAATCTTTCCCTTTCTCCTTTAGGTTTTCAAGTTCATATTCTCCGCCCTTGTATGTATATTTTACGGTGCCTGCAATTTCAATTTTTGGTTTAAATATGATAGGAACAAGAATAGTATCTGTACTGTCCGGAATTATTTCTATAATAGTTATTTTCATATTTTTGAAGAACCTAAATATTATTCGGAGTAAGGCAGTTGTTTATCTTGGTGTATTACTTTATACGATCTCCCCTTGGACAGTTATGTACAGCAGATCCGGTTACGAGGCAATGTTATCTTTTTTGTTTTATAGTCTGAGTATTTTTATTATATGGGTAGGATTTAAACGGCCATTATTTTTAACAATTGGAGTTATTTTGCTGTCGATATCGGCTTACGCAAGTCATGCTAATAAATTTCTACTTCCACTTTTACTCGTTGGCTTAATTCTAGTGTTCAAGAAGATCTTACTTAAAGGAAAATACAGGCACTATTTTATTGCGGGATTAATTGGAGCTTTTATTGTTCAATTACCTAACCTGTCATTAGTTCTCACCAAAAGTTTTTTTGTTAAAAGCAGTTTATTTTTTAATGATGCAATATTGATTGAATACCAGAAGATAAAAAACATTGTACCGGTTTTCATTGGGATTCCTTATTTATATGCCCGTGAATTTTTGTCTCAATATTTCACTTATTTTTCTTTAAGATCACTTTTTTTGGATCCTGATCCTTTTCAGGCAAGATCAATACCGAATTTATCTGTTTTTTACCCCTGGATGTTTATTCCTTACCTGATAGGTTTATTTATTACCTGGAAAAAAAGGGCACAAACAAACTATAAATATTTATTACTTCTTGCAGTTACGGCACCAATTCCTGCTGCGTTTACCAAAGATCCTTTTTGGACCTACCGGGCAATTCCTTTGCTTTTGTCATTAATCATAATTATTACCATAGGGATTGATCGGATATCGAAACTGCGTCTGAAGTTATTTATCCCACTGTGCTGTTTAATTGTAATTTATTCGTTGATCATTTTATGGAGAGGATATTTTATTTTTTTACCTAATGAAAAAGCAAGTGCTTGGGAGTATGGTTACCAAAACATAGCGCAGGAGATGATGACATATAAAAGTGAGCATTTCGTAGTAGATAATTCACGTAATTCTTTAACATATATACAACTGGCATTTTATTTGAAACTTAATCCCGAAACGCTTCAGAATGCGGTGGGTCAGGAAATAAAAAAAGATTATTACAATAATGTAACAATTAATCCCAACTATTCCTTTAAAAATTTAGAAATACGCCCGATTTTTTGGGAAAAAGATATCTACAAAAATCAAATATTGATTGGCGATCGTTTGACCTTTTCTGATCAACAAATTATGGAACATAAGCTTACAAGAGTTTTTCAAATAAAAGACCCCCTTAATAATATTGTATTTGAAGGATATAGAACTAATCCGCAGGAGAAATGCGCATATATAGGTTGTTATAGAGGCTTATGTAGTATTAAAACCTTATCTCTGTCTTCTTTGAGGATTTGAAAACTCTTTTCGGAAATTTCCTTATTATTGATAAGATTTCCCTTGCGTGTAATTAATAAAAACTCCTCATTACTATTTAAAAGGGAATTAAGCCTTTCAATTTGTATTTGATTAACCGTGCCTTTTTCCGAATAAAAAATTGCCGTCGGCATAAAAACTCCGTCTATATTAAGGTGCTGTGGGTATTTTCCTGCCTCTTTCGATAATATTGCCTCATCCGATACAAAGGCCGGGATATCAATAAATTGATACCAAATCATTTTCACCTGATTAAAATAAATTATTGAGTTAAAAAAAATAAATATTGCAAAAATTTGATATTTAAAATGTTTTAAATACTTTTCCAAAATTACATAAACAAATCCAAAATAAACCAAAATTAAAATTGGAAACATGGGTATCAAATGCCATATTTGTATTTTAGGTGAAAAAATAATTGGTAGCATGAAACAGACAAAAAAGAAAGTAAACAGAAAAAACCTTTTTTGTTTAAGAAAAACTGATAAAAATATCGATGCTATGCCCGGCCAAAACCACTTTCCAATACCGCTATGTAAGTATTCTTTGGCTAAATTTATGTTGTCAAGATAATTCGATTTAAGATTCATTCCACGGAGACCTATACCTAAAGAATCATGGATAAAATTATCATCCTGAAATATCTGGGTTGTAAACCAACCTCCTGCCACAACCAAAATTAATGTTATAGGTAAAATAAATTCATACCATTTGTATAATTTATTCTTGTAAAATATAAAAATTAAAAGTGGAATAATTACCAACGGCACCATAGTTTTGGTTAGAAATAATAATGTTATGCTTATAGCGAGAGGAAAAATAAATTTTTTATTCTCGTAAGCTTTGATTGCAAGTAATATAGTTAGGAGAAAAAACATAGTTAATAGGATATCAAGGTCACCTAGTCGCGATCTGTATATAAACCAAATTGCTGAAGATAAAGCTATACTTGAAACTAAACCGACTAAAGGATTAAAAAGTTTTTTACCAAGAAAATATAAAAGAAGCATACTAATAATACCTGCTAAGGCTGATGGAAATCTGGTCCAAAATTCATTTACCCCAAATATCTGATAAAAAAAGGCCATTATCCAATAGCCTGCCGGAGGATGGTCGTTGTAAAGATGATTATTCCAACTCATGTTTATGATATCGCCTGTCTTAAGCATATTTCTTGCAACTTCTGCGTACCATGCCTCGTCCCAGCTTGTCAGCGAAGTTTGTCCCAGTTTATAAAAAAACAAAGGGAAGGTTAAGAAAACGGATACGAAAGCGAAAACATCAAATAAATAATGGCTATTTCTTTTTAATATTTTCATAGAAGAGGTTAGAGAATAATAATAGTATAATTATTATCAAAGAAACACCACTAATTATTGTTCCATATTTTAGAGATTCCGGGAAGTATTTAAATTCAACAATATGGGATCCTTTTGGTAATAAAATTCCTCTAAAATTATAATTTGTTTTATGAATTGTCGTGTCTTTCCCGTCAATTGTTGCTTTCCAGCCCGGATAAAATGAATCTAGAACAACCAAATAAGAATCTGCATTTGAGGTAGTTTTAATTTTAATATAGGAATTGGTAACTTGTTCGTAGATTAAGTTATTTTGTAAACCTTCAGCAGAGTCATTGTTCCATTCAAAATCTGAGATGGAAGTAGTCTTAATCGGGAAACTATCATCGAGCATCAATCTTAAAGTTTCTTTATCGGAAGCCCTGATAACTTTTTTTGTTACATATACCCTTGGAAGACTTTGAGAGTTTTCCAATATCGCTATCCCGCTATCTTCAAATACCTCTTTATATTTGGGTGATATCGTAACTGATACTGCCCCGTTACTGCGGGCCCGGCCCTCTTCACCTCTTTTCACAGCTAATAGAAATCGTGTATTAGATTCGTCCAATATCTTAGAATTAAAATTTCCGACAAGGCCCCATCTTGGCTTAGGGGCTGCATTTATGTTGTCTGAATCACTGACAGCTAATAGTTGAGCAATATTTAAAGGATAGATTCCATCGTATCCCTGTATTGAGGAGATTTTATACGGAAGCCACATATTTGCAGGAAAAATATCTTTTTCGGCGATAAATCTGTCGTTAGGAAATCTTTTTAAGTATTCTGAGATGGAAGTCTTTGGATAAAGAAAATCGGGGGAAGAGAAAGAGTTAAATTTTAACCCAAAGCGGAATAGTTCAAAAATAAGAATGATTACAAAAACTGCAGGGACAATTAACCTGATGCGTCTGAAATAATTACTAATTATAATCAACAAGGAGACAAATATGACTATAAATACAGGTAATATAAGATTTTTGAAACCGATGTTTATATGAACAAGTGATATAACGATATCGTTAACCAGGTTGGTTGGATTTATAAAGAACTTAATGGAATCAAGGGTTTTCAGCAAAAGTTGTTGACTTAAAAATAATCCGGTACCGGCTCCCAAAATTATGGATAAAATCCAGATGCTTGGTTTTAAACTTAATTTTGTGTTGTTTTTAATGATCGACAGTCCATAAGCACCCAAGATAGCAAGAGAAAAATTTGGGAGAAAATTTATCCGGTTCATCGTTAAAGATGGCCCTCCCCAAAGACCCAAATTATACAGGAAGACACTTAGCGGATTAGGGAGTGAGATAACAAGTGCAAGAATAAATAAACACAAAGCAAATTTTACCTCAGTTTTACCAAAATATTTCTTAAGACCTAAAAGCGCAAAAATTAATGCTGTGGCGCCTGCATATATAGTAGAATCCATATTATCTCCCTTACCCCAGAAGTTTCCGGTTGCGGGGTTACCGTAAAAATCAGGTGCAATTAAATTAATTAGATTCTCGGGTGCCAAAAAAGGACTGCTTTCGCTTAGAAATTCAACAGTTCTTTGCGAAATACGGATCAGTTCGGTAACGGGCAGTAAAAAAATTGCGCTCAATGATAATCCCAATATTACAAACAAAAGAATCTGTAGATCCGAAAGTAAGCGTTTAGATCTAAAAAGAAACCATAAGCCCATGCAGATAAATGTAAAAGGAATAACCGGCAGATAACCTGCGAATATCTGTAAACATATAAAAATACTAAGTAATCCCCCCCATTTAAGCGATCTTGAATTTAAGAATTTATCTTCCAGCAGGATCAGGATAGGTAGAAAAAGACTAGTTGTTGCCTGGGTATTCCACTCAATCCATAAGATTGTAGAACCGCCAAATCCGTAAACAACACTGCCAAATATACTGGGAAGCTTAGCAAGTTTGAAGTGTCTTAAAAGTAGGTACATAAAAAAAGAGGCTAAAAGCGGTTGAGATATAACCTGGATAGTCCAGGCAATTGGTGCGGAGAAAAGCAAGTAAAATATCATTGTAGGAAAAAGCAAACCTGCCTGAACGTTTGCAAATAAAGGGTACCCGCCAAACATATAAGGATTCCATAAAGGTAATTGTCCTTTCTTCTCAAAGTCTGCGGCTAGAGATTTAAAAGGGTAATATAACGATACCGCATCCGAAAGTTTAGAATTCTGGATTGGCACACCAACACTAAACCCTCCCCATTTATAATTCATCCATGGATAATAAGCGCCGACAATTAAATCCGTAGGTAGGGGAATCAGACCAAAGAATATCTTATAAAAGAATAATAGGGTAATAAACAGAAAAAAAATTGCTGCGATAATTGCTTCCTTAATATTCATAAACCCATTATATAATAGGTGTATTAAATACATAAAATATTTATTTAAAGATGAAGAACTAAAAATAACCCCTAATCCTTACTTGTTAGATAACGTATTCTTAAGGTAAACTAGTTTTACTATGAAGCGCCTAGGTTCACCTAAATTTTTGCTTTTGGTTATTCTTCTTTTGGGATTGTTTTTTCGGATATATAAATTAGAAATATTTTTCCCTTGGGGACACGATCAGGATCTTTTTGCCTGGATTGCTAAAGACATGATAATAGATCATCACTTTAGGTTGATTGGACAAGAAACAAGCATTACAGGGGTATTTATTGGTCCAGTATTTTACTACCTTATGGCAATATCAATGGCACTTTTTAAGATGAATCCGCTTGGAGTATATATTCCTATCACTATAATTTCTTTATTAACGATTTTTAGTATTTATTGGGTATTTAATAAGTTTTTTGGTAAAAATATTGGATTAATCGGATCTTTTTTGTATGCTATCTCACCTGGGATAATACTCCTTGACAGATGGGTAGTTCCTACTCAGCCAACAAATCTATGGGTAATTTGGTATTTGTATGTATTATTAGAAATCCTTAGCGGTAAACTTCCTTTAATATTAATTGGTATATTGGTTGGTTTAATTTGGCATGTTCATGTTGCCTTCGTACCCTTGCTTATTCTTGTACCCGTTGCGCTATGGTTGTCCAAGAAACGAGGAAATAAAATTAGGATTAATACTAAAAGTATTGTTATATCTTTCCTAATGTTTTTTTCTTTGTTATTACCTTTTTTTACTTTTGAAATAAGACATGGTTTTCAACAGATCAAAGGGTTAACAAGGGCAACTTATGAAGAAAAAGGCGATGTAAAAGGTCTAAAAAGATTCGCTAAGGTGCTTAATATTTCGGGAAGATCGTTGGGGGGAATATTTCTTCTGGACAAAAATCCTTCTATCGCTGCAGAATTTTTTATGTTATTACCGGTACTTTTTTTATTTTCAGTCATTTATTTATACAAAATAAAAAAACTTACAAGAAATCAAACAATTATTTTTGGTTTGTGGATTGGAATAGATTTATTGACTCAATTTATTTCAAAAAGATCCATACCAGAATATTATTTTGCTAATTTATTTATAGTTTTCTTCTTAATGTCAGCCATTTTAGTTTCTACAATTAGTATTAAAAGACCATTTTTAATCTCCCTATTAATAGTCACATCTTTATTAATAACAATATCTTGGCTTATAACTCAGCCTGATGAACTGGGAGGGTTTTTGCAAAAAAGGAAAACAATAGAATATATAAAGGGAAATGCTTTAGCTAATAATTATTCTTGTATTGCCATAAATTATGTTGAAGGACAACCAGGTTTGCCAAATGGATTTAGGTATCTTTTTTGGTTAAATAATCTGAAAGTAATCACAGCAGCTAATGATGTTCCCGTATACAGTATAGTAACTCCTTGGACGATTTCAGGAGATGAAATTAATGCTAAATTTGGTATGTTTGGAGTGATACTTCCGCACCAGAAAAATTTGGATTTTAAAGTATGTTCTGACCCCAAAAGACAACTTCTGCCTTTATGGGGTTTTACTAAGTAAATGTTGAGTATTTCTTCGTTGGACGGCGTAGAAGAATATTAGGAGAATAAAAATTAATAATCCAATAATTGATACAATGTCTGAAACCAATCTCCACCAAGTTTCTTTAAAAATCAAATAAATACTATGTTCCCCTTTTGGGATGTTTAATTCAATTAACCCCTGATCGTTGTCATAATTAATTGGAATTTTAACATTATTCAAATAAGCCTCCCAACCTGGATAATAAATTAGAGCGATTCTGATTTTTGTATCTTCAGTATTTATAATATTAAAACTTTTTTTATTATATCCCCAACTAAGATTATTGATAATATTAAATTCCGTATCCGATATTATTTTTTGAGCAGTATATTCTTGTGGTATTATTTTTACCCATTTTGGTGTGTATTCATCAAGTGAAACAGTAGTGCCCGCCCCCAAAAATTCAAAAGAGTAAGCCCTGGGTTTAAAAAATTGAAAACTCTCTTGAAACGAAAGGAGAATAATAAGAACAGCCAACAAAACAAAAAAAAGCTTTCCAACTTTTCTCTTATACAATTTTATCTGTGTTAATAAATAAAAGAAAAAACCTGCTAATAATGTGCTGCAAACAGTAATGAGTATATGAAACCGCCATGGAAATTCTAAGAAATGTAAAATTGGAGCATTATCCCAGATGAATTTTGTTGATCTTGTTTCTAATAAACTACTGAAGCCAAGAGTAATTGCCAAAAAATAGATAAACTTTCTGTACTTTGTTCTTATAAATATATTTAAAATTATGGTTAACAGGGCAAGAATGAGAGGTATCTGTCCAAGCTGCAAGGACATAGCGCCATCTTTATCCAGAGGGAATCCATATCCCCAAGGTGTGTACCACATCTGTTTAAAAGATAAAAAATAATCGGCATAAGGAAAATTTAATAACTGATCGGTTCGAACATATCTTGATTCAATTACTAACGGTAACCAATAAAAACATGACAATAACATGGCCAGGAATGTACTTAAAGTTAGACCTTTAACTATATCAATGCCACCTTTCTTTTTAGAAATAACAAGATCAAACAAGAAAAATGAATTTAATATAGCTAGAAATATCAAGTAAATAAGAGAAGATATGCTATGCAGTAATACAAGCATCACAATAGATAAGCTGAAAGTACAAATAGACAGAATATTTCTTGAATTTTTAAGGAATGCAAGATTGGACAAAAATAGCCAGGGAAAAAATGAATAAGCAAGGAATTCTGCTAAATTTCCTCGGACATATGTATCAACCGCTCTATAAGGAATTAATGAGTATATTAAGGATCCCATTAGAGCTGGTATATTACCGAGCAACGATCTTAATAAGAAAAATATTCCAATAGATCCTATAAAAAAACCTGCAATAAAAAGCAATTTTGTTGCTAATATGAAATTAAATCCAAGAAAAACTAAAATAGCTCCAAGGAGGTAGGTAAGGGAAGGGTTAAAAATAAATACGGGATAACTGTAATCATATAATAATCCTGATGCTAAACGGGGAGGGAATTGCCCGTATTTTAAAGATTGAAAGTATTCAAAAATTCTTATTGTGTGGAAATTGCTATCGTGAGTGGAAATATTTCCTGATTTAAAAAAAGGACGAATAAGTGGGAATTGGAAAATAATTATAATTAGCAATAGAACAAAGGTAAGCCTCATTAAGTATTTATCATATTTGAAATCATTGAAAAATGATAGTTTTTTAAGTAATATGCATTCTGCATAGATGAAATTAACTAGGAAATGGGTTATTAAAAAATTACCAAAAAGACCAAAGGATGCCAATAAGGGAACTTTTGGGAAGGTATTGGTTATTGCCGGGTCAAAAAATTATCCCGGAGCAGCATATCTTTCCTGTGCGGCTTGTTATAGAGTAGGTGCAGGGCTTGTTACCTTAGCAACTTCTCCTTCGGTTAAAATAATAGTTTCAAGACAGTTACCGGAAGTGACTTTCCTGCCGTTTGATGAAGTCTCCAAAAAAATCGGTCAATATGATGTTTTACTAATTG
This sequence comes from Candidatus Daviesbacteria bacterium, assembly GCA_030648435.1. Taxonomy (GTDB): domain Bacteria; phylum Patescibacteriota; class Microgenomatia; order Daviesbacterales; family UBA10151; genus UBA10151. The sequence continues at coordinate 5,633 of JAUSHE010000026.1, read as the reverse complement.
GTCCCGGTTTAGAGCAAGATTATCATTTGCCGGTTGCCAATTTGCCTCCGGCCGTTATTGATGCAGGTAGTTTAAAATGGGGGATAAAATTAAAAGGAAATGCTGTACTAACTCCTCATCCGGGCGAGATGGCAAAATTAACGGGACTTTCTGTAAAAGAAATTCAGTCAGATAGGATAAATATTGCTAAATCGTATGCCGCAAAATGGAAGAAAATAATTGTTCTGAAAGGAGCGAATACAATTATTGCACCGCCTGAAGGGCAAGTAGCAATAAGCCCGTTTGCAAATCCGCTTCTCTCAACTGCGGGGACTGGTGATATTTTGGCGGGTATTATTGCCGGTTTTTTGGCCCAAGGTTTGGAAATTTTTGATGCAGCATGCGTTGGGGTTTATATTCATGGGCTGGCAGGTGAAATTATGCGCAAAAAAATTGGTAATACAGGACTTCTGGCGGGTGATCTTTTGCCACTATTACCACAAATTATAAAGAATTTAACATAAATATGGTGTTATGGAATAATTTCTAATCCACATAACCAAACATCGAATCGGTTAAATTAGTATCAGGGGTTTGGCAGGATTTTTCTATAATTTCTTTTGAAGGAATTGTAGTTGGAGGAATAACCCCAATGTGGCCGAATTTTTGTGTAACTTCTTTTGATAATTCCTCGGGAATAACGATATTGTAAACAGGTATATCCAAAGAAGGATGCACTAAGTGTGCTTTATTAAGATAAAATAAATATCTAAATCCCGCATTCTCCCCCGGTGTTGTAATATAACTTATTCCGACACAGGGGAATCCCATTTTATTTGCGTCTTGCTGTATAAAATCAACAACTGCTTTTTTTTCCAGATACCCTTTGTGGTAGATATAAGAAGTCGTATAAAAATAAATACTTTTTATTGTTAAAAGTGTTAAAAACATAATAACCAAAATCTTGCCTAATTTTGATGATTCATAAATAAAATAAAAGGTTAAACCAGTTAAAGCAAAAAATATAATCCCCAAATTATAAAAATAATATTCAGAAATTAAACTGGAAGAAAATGTAAAAAAGGCAATTATTCCGAATATCCAAAACAGAAGAGGCAGAAGCTCCCTTCTGGTAATTAATCTGTTATTTAATGAGATTATTGAACCAACCAAAAATAAAGATATGGTAAATAGTAATCTAAATTTTTCCGGTAAACTTTGCGGGTATAAAAACAGAGCGCTAGTATTTTTGGAAATCATATCCAATACTTCAAAAAACTTATAAATACCGACTCTTCCGGCATGGACGGAAGAAAAGTTTTCGATTAAACTAAGTGTCTGAGAAAAATGATGCCGCAGTTCAAATGCCAGCAAGGGGATAGAAGTAAGCAAGAGGGAAATTATAAAATAAGCAACCTGTTTCTTGGTAGGTAATTTACCGGATACAAAAAAAGCAACAGGTATAGCTATAAGAGCAGGAATTAAGGCAATATGAATATGCCAAATTAAACCGATCAGTACTCCAAGTAGCGGTAGGACATTATAATTACCCCGGGCTATTGATAAAACTGTAAAAAAATACCAGACTGTCCATAAATTAGCCGGTGTGGAAGGCACTACCCTGCGGTCAAAATCAATATTTGGTAGTAGGACGGCATACAAAAGAGTTACGATTAGCCCGACCTTATTATTAAACAATTTTGAAAATACAAAATAATAACTGATCAGAGTTAGTAATCCAAAAATTGTAATGAGGTAACTGGCTGCAATGGGGTCCATTTTGAATAGAATAAAAAAAGGAACAAGTAAATAGTAAAAATAAGGGCCGATAAAAATTCCGGGAGCCGAAGTCAGCTGACCAATCAAACGAAAATGATGATCTATAATGATATCTTTAACAATCCAGGAAAATAGATCACTATCATGATCGAAATGTGCCCGTCCAACTAGATCAAAGGTCCGGAGGAAGATACCAATAATTAGTATTAATCCTAATATAAGCAAGTAGGGCCTTCTTTTAATAAAGGAGATCATAATGTACAATTATGCCGTTAAACCGCAACCTATGCAAGTAACGGCCATTAAGACTAGAAAATTTTTGCCGCCCAAAGATAATTTGTGGGAACTCCTGTCTGCTATAAAAAATTTAAATGAAAATTCGGTAGTGGCAGTTACATCAAAAGTCGTCTCTATTTGCGAGGGAAGATGTATTCCTTTAGCTAAAATAAATAAGGATGAACTTATTGCTAAAGAAGCAGATAAATATTTGCTGAGAAACCTGAATGATTTAACTATGTATACTATTAAAAATAATTTACTGGTGGCAGCCGCTGGAGTAGATGAAAGCAATGGTAAGGGATACTATATTTTATGGCCAAAAAATCCGCGACTTTCTGCTAAAAGACTTTGGCAAATTTTAAGAAAAAAATTTAACCTTAAAAATCTGGGAGTTATTATTACAGATTCCAGGGTGACGCCTTTAAGAAGAGGGGTTGTGGGGCTGGCTATATCTTATTTCGGTTTTAAACCATTAAAAGATTATCGGGGAACAAAAGATTTATTTGGCAGGCAGTTTCAAATGGAAACATCAGATATTCCTGACTCACTGGCAACAGCAGCAGTTTTGGAAATGGGGGAAGGGGCGGAGTGCCAGCCAATTGCTATCATTTCTGATGTGCCGTACATTGAATTTATTCAAAAAGAATATATCCCCAAAAATGCTGATTTTAGTTTCGAAATTCCTGAAAAAGAAGATCTATTCTATCCTTTTCTATCTTCTGTTAAGTGGAAGAAGGGTGGGAGCGGAAAAAATCAATAGTTTTTTTAAGACCTTCATCTAAAGAGATTTGTGGATTCCAGCCTAATTCCTGTTTAATCTTTTTGGCTGAAGCAACAAGTGTAGTTACATCACCTTTTCTCTCACCTTTATCATCAATCGGCACCTCGTAACCTATAATTTCAAAAATCTTTTTTACTACATCAATTACCTTACTGCCTTTTTCTGTTCCGACATTGTATATATGCAAGCCGGTTAATGACAGTGCTAAAACATGAGCTGCTGCCAGATCATCAATATAGATAAAATCCCTGATTTGTTCTCCTTTCCAAAATAAAGGGATAGGAGTTTTAGCAAGAGTGGATTTAATAAAATTAGGTATGGCGTGAGTTTCCGGCTGATGTAGCTCCCCCGGGCCATAAGGATTAAAATAACGGAGGATTGTTACATCAAATCCGTGCAAGGTAAAGTAGAGTTTGCAAAAATCTTCCATGGCAACCTTGGTAATGCCATAAGGGTTCTCCTGTTCACCCAAAGAATCATTTTCAGTAATAGGAACTTTTGCAGGTTTGCCGTAAACACAAGCACTGGAAGAAAAAATTATTTTTTTAACGCCGGTATTTTTCATTGCTTCAAGGAGCTTGACAGTTCCAACAATATTATTTTGAGAAAACTCCACAGGTTTTTTAACCGATTCCCCGACCTCTATATATGAGGCCATATGAATAACAACGTCATGTCCTGTGAGTATGCTTTCTAATTGTTGTTGATCATCTAAACTAGTTTGGTGAAAATCAACCTTGAGGTCAACTATCTCTTTATGTCCTTTCGATAGGTCATCGATAACTGTGACTTGGTGTCCTTGGTTAAGAAGTAATTTGTTAACATGTGAACCGATGAATCCGGCACCCCCTGTTACTAATACTTTCATAAAAATAATTCTAACACAAAAATTATACGCTTGTTGTAAAATTATCTATATGGTAAATAGAACTACTTTTATTATTTTGCTAATTCTATTGGCCGGAGCTGCTTTCCGTTTAATTACATCTTCAAACGGTAATTTTCTTTTTAATATGGATAATGCCAGGGATATGGTTGGTGTCAGAGGGATGGTGGTTTTACATAAGTTCCGGCTGATAGGACCAACAACTGCGATTGAGGGTTTATCTAATGGGCCTGCCTGGTACTATTTATTAGCTATTCCTTTTTTAATTTCCGGGGGTGATCCTTATGCCTCAATTATTATGGAGATTATTTTTTGGGCAGCGGGAGGCTTCTTTCTTTTAAAATTAGTTAAGGCTTGGAGTATCTGGTTAATATTTCCTATTGGAGCTATTTGGGTTTCTTCTAACTACATTCTATTGGCAAGTGCTTATGCTTTTAATCCTAATCCAATTATTTTACTAACTCCGCTGCTGATATATTTATTAGTTAAATATTTAGAGAACGAGAAGGCAATTTATGGAATTTCTGCCTGGTTTTTAGGGGGATTATTTTTTAATTTTGAAATGAATTTTGGTATATTTATTCCCTTGATAATATTAATAAGTATTATAGCAGTGAAAAAACTTTTTTTACTGAAACAGAAAAGTTTTTGGTTGGGTCTGGGCTTTTTTATTCTGACGCTTTTGCCGCAAATTATTTTTGACTTAAAACATGAATTTCTGATGAGCAGAGCAATTATGCGTCATCTGAGTGAAAATGTAGGTGGAAATTTCAATTTCCTGGAGAGCTTCCGGAGCATTAGTTTAAGCTTTTTTGATACATTCTTAGCAACTTTAATGAACAACAGATTACTTACTTTAATAATTTTGATCTTGGCAATTCCTGCGCTTTTGAAGAAAGGTAAGGATCAAGTAATTTTAGTCAGCTTGATTTTTATTGTAGTTCCATTTTTAGGTTACTTAATTTTGCCTGTGACTGTAAATCCATGGCATCTGGGAGCAGAGATGGCTGCTTTGCTGGTATTGATTGCTTATTTGCTTAAAGAACTAATAAAAGGGAATAATTTTAAAAAAATTATAGCGATAAGTTTATCAGGAACATTTATTATATTTGCGTTTGGGAATATTTTCCAATCTGTTGATAATTATATGAATAAACCAAATATAGATCCCTCACTTTTAAAAAATGAAATTGCCGCCATAGATTATGTATATCGCAAAGCTAGGGGGCAAAATTTTAAAGTTTATACATACCTTCCTTCAATTTATGATTACCCATATCAGTATCTATTCTGGTGGTATGGACAAAAGAATTATGGTTATCTGCCAATAGATTATGCGTATGCTCCAAATAAGCCGGAATATATTTCTAATAAAATAGCTTTTTCGGCAACAGAAGATCAAATCAAAAAAAGGACTAATTCAGGTTTAGTGTTTTTAATAAAAGAACCTAACCAAAATTATACCCGTTTTGGTTGGGAAGGTGATTTTATTAAGTTGAAGTCTATTTCAAAAGAAATGATTGGGCCGCTGGAAATTGAAATCATGAAAGAATGATTTCTCTTTTGTTCCCGTCCCCTTTTTGTATTGAAATTTTAATTGTACCTTTTGGTAAATTTTTCAGTTTTTCTGCCCATTCTATTAGAACAATATTATTAGGATCAGATAATATTTCCTGAAGACCTAATTCTGAAATGTTTTCTACCCTGTATAAATCTATATGATAAAGTATTTTTTGGGTATTAGGGATTTTATGCTGACGGATTAAAACAAAAGTTGGGGAGATAATTTTTTCTTTAATTCCCAGTCCTTTGGCAAAACCCTGTACAAAGATAGTTTTACCTGCCCCAAGTTCTCCGGTTAAGGCGAAGATTTTGTTCTTTGTTTTTTTGGCAAATTCTTCAGCAATGCTTTTTGTTTCATCTTCTGAA
>JAUSHE010000013.1 GCA_030648435.1 Candidatus Daviesbacteria bacterium | reverse complement strand
TCACCGCAGGCAGAGCTCTTATCAGGAATACTACTTGGGCAGAATAAAAAATTGCCCGGCAATTTGAAATTAGCTTTAAGGGATACTTCAACCTTACAGATAGTAGTTGCTTCAGGGCAAAATGTGAGCCTGGTGGCAGCTTTCTGTTTAAGCCTGACAGGGTTAATCAAAAGAAGGCAGGCGATTGCACTGAGCCTATTAGCAATTATCCTTTATACACTGCTAACAGGGGCTCAAGTGCCCGTTCTGAGGGCAGCCATTATGTTTAGCCTCGCATCTTTGGCTCAAATATTTGGCAGGCAGAGAGAAGGTTGGTGGGTGCTGACGGTAACTGCCTGTTTAATGCTGCTGGTAAATCCTAAGTGGATTACTGATTTATCTTTTCAGCTCAGTTTCCTGGCTACGTTTGGGGTGGTTGTAGTGGCGCCTATTTTACTTCATTATCTTAAGGCGTTGCCCATTATTGGGCAGGATTTGGCCGTAACGCTGGCAGCGCAACTGATGGTAACGCCGGTAATAGCGCAAAGCTTCCATCAGATCTCACTTGTTTCTTTGGTGACAAATACGCTCATTTTGTGGACCATCCCGTTTATCATGATAGGAGGGGCGGTTATGTTAATCTTTGGATCTTTGGTGGGAATAGTGGTTAATGTCTTACTGACATATTTTATTTATATAGTCCAATTTTTCGCTTCACTGTCTTTTGCCTGGCAGTATATTGGGGAGCAAGTCTGGATAGTCTGGGTAGGTTATTATATGGTGTTGGGTGGAATTATGTTATTATTAAATAATGCTAAAGAAGAAGATCCTGGAGGATCTTAAAAAAGCAGTCAAGGATTTAGGCCTGCCTGCCGGCAGGCAGGCCTATCACACTAGTGATATAGTTTGTACTATTCCTCAAAATCCATCTTTTGGAGACTATACTACGAATGTGGCCTTGCAGCTTGCTAAACAGCTATCAGTCGTCAGCTATCAGTCGTCAGTAGAGATTGCTAACAAAATAGTAAGTAACTTAGGTCACTTAAGTTACTTGAGTAACTTAGAAGTCAAGGGCGGGGGGTTTATTAATTTTTTTATCAAAGACGAAGAACTAGTCAAGAATGCAAATGATTTGGGAATACTGCAAAGATCCCCAGCCCCGCAAAAAATACTGGTTGAATACGGACATGTTAACCCCTTAAAGGAAATTCACATAGGACACCTCAGAACTTTCTTTTTGGGGGAAAGTATCAGCCGGATACTGGAAGCTTTAGGCCACAGCGTATTTAGAGCAAATTATCAGGGAGATATTGGCTTGCATATTGCCAAAGCCATCTGGGGAATAAAGAAATTAGGTTTAGCCTCATTTTTGGGTCAAGCTTATGCGGAAGGAAGTAGATTGTATGAGGAAGATGCTGCTGTAGGGCAGGAGATAGATCAAATTAATACTGATTTGTATAAGAAAGAGCCGGCCATACAGAAAGTTTATCAGCAGACCAGGACCTGGAGTTTGGAATACTTTGAGCCTATTTATGAACTTTTGGGAGTTAAATATGACCGGTGTTTTTTTGAAAGTGAAGTTTTTGAGCGCGGCAGGCAAATAGTAGAGGACAATATAGGAAAAGTGTTTGAAAAGAGCGAAGGAGCAGTAATATTCCCCGGCGAGAAATACGGTCTGCACAATAGGGTGTTTATTACCAAAGCAGGCAACCCGACTTACGAAGGTAAAGAGATGGGTTTGGCTGAGCTTGAGTATGATACTTTTAACTATGGAAAATCTGTTCATGTCGTTGCTTCGGAACAGGAGGGTTATTTTCAGGTAGTTTTCAAGGCGATCGAACTTACGCTACCGTATCTTACAAATAAAAAATACCATCTATCTTACGGTGTAGTTAATCTGAAAACGGGCAAAATGTCGTCCCGGACCGGTAATGTGGTCACAGTTGATGATTTATATAAAGTTACAAGCGAAAAAGTAAGAGAGATAATGAAAGAAAGCAGAAGTATAGATCAGCAGGTAGTTTCAAAAGTAGCTTTAGGGGCAATGAAATTTTCCTATCTTAAATTTTCCCCCAGGCCAAATATGGTGTTTGATCTTGAGCAGTCGGTGTCCTTGGATGGTGACAGCGGGCCATACCTGCAATATACCAATGCCAGAATCCAGTCTATATTAAAAGGCGCAGATTTAAGGTTTGATATAGAATATGAAGGCTTAGAAATTGATGCCTCTGAGCGGGCAATCCTGCGGCAGCTGATGTATTTTCAGGAAACTGTTGAACAGGCTGCAAATATGTATCACCCCAATCTCTTAGCCTCGTATCTGATAGATTTAGCAAGATTATACAATCTGTTTTATCAGGAAAACCGTGTGATTGGCTCTCCTAAACAGGATTTTAGACTTAAATTATCTTTGGAAACAGCAGAAGTTTTGAAAAAAGGTCTATATCTTTTGGGGATAGAAACACCGGAAAGGATGTAATGTTTAACAGACACCATCAGGGTAGACGACATACTAATATAGTCTTTGTTATATTTAGACTGATTTTGAGTGTGTTTATGTTTGTGGTTTTGCTGATCGGCATTTATTCTGCCTATAAGCATTTCTCCGGCTTGGATCCTCTAAAGCTTGATCCGGTGTCGGTGTTAAATAATGTTATTACTGCCCGCACCCCCAAACAATTTTTAAATGCACTGCCCTCATTTAAGGTCTTTCCAAAAACCCCTGAATCTGTAACTCCCCCTCAGTCTGTTACTGTCCGTTTTAAATTTCTGCTTCTGGCAGATTCACATACTGATAATGTTAATCTGGCAAAAGCCATAGAGCAAGCCAAAAGTGCATATCCTGATCTTAAATTTATCATTGGCCTTGGTGATTATTCCGATGTGGGGACAATTGCACAGCTAAAAAACGCTAAAACTGTTTTTGATGCATCCGGCCTGCGTTATTTTTTAGTCCCGGGGGACCATGATCTTTGGGACTGTCGCAACAGGGGAATTTCAGCGATCTCCTGTTTTAACGAAGTTTTTGGTCCGTCTTATCAAAGCTTTGAATTTGATAATTTTAAATTTTTACTGCTGGATAACAGCGATGATTACCTGGGATTAACAGAGGCGGAGAATGGATGGATTGACGGTGAATTGGAGAAAGTTAAACAAGGTTCCTTCAAAGGAGTGTTGGTTTTTCTGCATGAGCCGCTTTTTCATCCGTCTTCCGACCGGATTATGGGTAAGATAGAAGCAAGTTTGAAACAACAGGCCAAGAGTTTGATGTTTCAGTTAAAAGATGCCAAGGTAAAACAGGTTTTTGCCGGTGATATTCACTTCTTTTCGCAATATAGTGAGCCTGTGACCGGACTTTCAATGGTGACAATAGGCGCTGTCACAATTGAAAGAAATCCCCAGGCTCCGCGGTTTGCTATTATGTCTGTTTTGGAGGATGGCAGTATTAAGGCGGAAGATGTTATAATCCTTGGAATATGATTGGGCAAACTTTTATTATTATCAAGCCTGATGGGGTACAAAGAGGCCTCACGGATGAGATTATCAAGAGATATGAAGCCGTTGGTCTGAAAGTCGCAAAAAGAAAAGATATGACAGCTCCTTTGTCTATTGTAGAAAAACATTATCCGATGGATCCGGATTATTTAAAATTAATTGGCGAAAAAACCATTGCTGCAGGTCAACAAGTAAAAAGCGCCGAGGATCAGGGCAGAAAAGTTGTCACTTGGCTCCGTAAATTCATCACCTCAGGTCCCATCGTAGCTTTGGTTTTGGAAGGGGAAGATGCGGTCAAGGTAGCCCGCAAGACAACCGGTTTTACAGATCCGGCAAGTGCTGAAAAAGGCACCATCAGGGGAGATTTGGGAACAGATAATATTTTAGATGCAAATAGAGAAGAAAGACCTGTTTGGAATCTTATTCATGCCTCAGGCTCACCTGAGGAAGCTGCAAAAGAAATCAAGCTTTGGTTTGGAGAATAATCATCCTATAACCGGGGTGCTGGAATTGAACCCGCTTTGGTTCGACTCCTGTTGCTGCTATTGAGTCTGTGCAATAACATTGCTTAGCTTCAAACAATCTGATATACTCTTTGGATGAATAATATAAAAAAAGTAATTTTCTTTAATTTAGGCGGTACTTGGGATATGGTTAAGAAAAACGGCAAGCTTACAGGTTCCAGAAGCTTCAATGATGAAGCGCTTTATCAGCTTGAGGAATCCTTAAAATATTATAAAAACAGCAGGAAAGATATTGACTCTTTGGAACTTCAACTGGTAAAACTTATTGAAAAAAGTATTGTTAAAAATGCCCAAAAATCAACTGATCTTGGTGAATATTTAAATTGGGTACCTGGAATTGATAAATATGTAAAAGGCAAGTTTATTTCTTTATTTGAAGGGGACAGCTCACATTTACGGGCAGCCCTGATAGCTCCGTTCGTTGCATTCATCCTGGGGCAATACAAAAATGACCCGCATATCCAAATTTTGGGCTCACAAGGAACAGATACGGCTGACTGTGCCTTGCTTCCTTTACTAGATGTATATTTATTTGACACAAGTTTTTTGCCAATTCTTTTTACAGGTTCTAATAGGACAAAAAGTGAATGGAATTCAGATGCCCCTAAAAATTTCTCGGATCTTGTAAAACTTGCTGGGACAAATTTAGCACCCGGATCTTATTGGGTATTTGCAGGCCATTTGTACAGGGCGAGTGATTTTATCAAAATAGATCCTCTTGAAAGCAGGAGAATAGAAAATTACTCCACTTTTTTTGCTCCAAGACTTACAACTAGGTTTACCAAAAAATTCATTGATGAAAATAGTATTTTTAATTCCGAATCAGGTAATTTAACTCCTATAGATCATATTTCTCAAAATATCACAACAGAAAATCTATATCATGCATTAACACAGGTAGAAATAGTGGATTTGGGCAATCAAAATAATATTTCAAGTGAAATAGAGAAAATACTTAATCCGAATCATAAGGCCATTGTGATAGCAGGACATAGTTTAGGAAATGCCAGTAATCCGATTAGATATGCCTGTGTGCAGGCTGCTTTGCAGGGTAAGTTAGTTATTATTGTAAGTAGAACCTTAATTGGTGAGGTTAATGAGCGGTATGCTGCCAGCATTCTTGGCGCAGATAGCGAAGAACTAATGGAAACCGGTAAACTTATTATTTCCGGGCATAAGTTAAATAAAAATGTAGCAAAAGCAATCGTGACAAGGGCAGTACAGGAGAAACTAAATCAAAAACAAACGCAAGCACTTATTAACTCGTACTGCAAGTCCAGAGGTTTACTTTCCTAGATATACCCTAGAGTCGGGGACGAGAGAATTGAACTCTCTACTTCTGCGACCCGAACGCAGCGGTCTACCGATGACCTAGTCCCCGTGGTAGAATTATAAGTGACAATGTTGCCGAGACACAAATACCTGTTAACCTACCGCTACTCTGAAATTATACACGATTTAACAGTAATTTTTGTTAAAGAGTATATTTTAGGTAGTTTAAGCAATTTAGGAAATAGGCCTGATTATCGTTCAGCTGATCAAATGGTTCAAGCAGCACGATCCGGAAAGCAGAACATTGTTGAGGGGGTGGGGCAGAGTCTAACTTCTAAAAAAGGAGAGATTAAACTTTTGGGAGTGGCTAAAGCTTCTTTAGAAGAGCTATTAACTGACTTTGAAGATTTTCTAAGGCAGAGAAATTTAGCAATTTGGCCTAAGACAGATAACCGGATTAGTGCTTTTCGTCAAACCGCTTTTAGATTAAGTTACTTAAGTAACCTCAGCAACTTAGGTGACTTGATAGAAAAACCGAAGCTTCCAGAAAACCCCGAAGAAGCGGCTAACTTTCTTTTAACTCTTTGCCACCAGGCTACTTTTTTGCTTCATAAGCAGATTATTGTTATGGAAGAAAAGTTTATCAGAGAGGGAGGATTTACTGAAAACTTGTTTAAAAAGAGGCTTGAGGTTAAAATTAACAATAAGTAACTTAAGTACCTTAGGTAACTTAGGTTTTTATGGCCCTGTAGCTCAGCAGATAGAGCAGTCCCGTCCTAAGGGAAAGGTCGGGGGTGCAATTCCCTCCAGGGTCACTCATGAGTAGCCGTTTTAGATTTATATTGTTAATCCGCTTTCTAGGTTATCTGGCCTTTTTTGTAGGCCTTACCAGCTTTGTTTTTATGTTGGGACCTTTAGTTCAGGTAGAGTTTGACTATAGAAAAGATAAAATCTTAAATATTAAAAGAACTGTGCCTCGAATGATCTCGCCCACCTCGGGGGAGTCCGGGCCCACCCCCGAGGTGTCTGACAAGCCCACCTCGGAGGTGTCAGATGCAGGTGGGCCGGTTAGTTTTGATAACGTAGAGACTTCTGAAAACAGCATTATTCCGGTTTCAACAGAATACGGCATAGTGATTGAAAAAATCAATGCCAATGCAAAAATAATCCCTAATGTTAATCCTGCAAACGAAAGAGAATATACCAAAGCATTAGCCGGCGGAGTGGCTGAGGCTTTGGGTTCAACTACTCCGGGACAACCCGGTAATTTATATCTTTTTTCCCATTCTACGGATGCGCCGTGGAATATTGTGCGCTTTAATGCCGTATTTTATCTCTTAAAAGAGCTTGATAAAGGGGACAGTGTGATCATTTTCTACAAAAACAAAAGATATGACTACGTTGTCTTTGATAAAATCATTGTCAGACCTGATGATGTCTCGTATCTAACTAATAAATATGATTTTCCGGTTTTGACTCTGCAAACCTGTGATCCCCCCGGAACATTGCTTAATAGGTTAATCATTAGGGCCAGGTTGGTAAATAGTTAGATTTGATGTTAAAATAAAAAGATGTCAAAACGTTTTGTCCTGACAATAATTACTTTATTAATTATTACTGTTGCAGCTGGGGTAGCAATTTTTTTAGTTAAAGGTTATACATTTTCTTCCAAAGAAAGAAGAATAGTGGGCACAGGCATACTGACTATTGCTTCTATTCCCGATTCAGCTTCGGTATTCCTGGATGGTCATCTAACTACTGCAACAAATACCACAATTGCCTCCCTATCTCCCAAAAATTACGAGGTCAAGGTTGTCAAAGAAGGTTTTATTCCCTGGCAGAAACAGGTTGCAGTTAAAGAAGGCTTGGTCACAGAGCTCAAAATTACCCTTTTCCCTGCTATTCCGACAATGTATCCTTTGACTTTTAATGGAGTAAAAAACCCTATTCTCTCTCCTGACGGAGAAAAACTGGCTTATGTAGTAAATCTGCCGGCAAGTAAAAAAGCAGGTATTTGGGTATGGACGCAAGTTAGAAATCAGCCTATTTCTTTTGCCAGGTCGGCAGAGCCTCACCAGATTGCCCAAAGTATCAATATTGATTTTTCTAAAGCTGCTCTTAAATGGTCGGCTGATTCCAAGCAGGTGGTAGCTGAGGTAGGTGGAAATAATTATCTGCTAGACACAGACAAAATGAATAATGAACCCCGTGATATTACGCCGGTTCTCTCTGCAACTATGCAAACCTGGGATGAAGATGCGCGTTCCAAAGAGGCATCCAGAGTGTTAGCTGTCAAAAACGTAACCCTGCGGCAGATTGCCTCAGAATCAGCACTGATTCGTTGGTCGCCTGATGAAACCAAATTTATTGCAGGAGCAAACGAACAAAACCTAAAAGTATACGATACAGAAGACGGTAAAAATTATTCTTTGCCGGAAGCGATTTCACATATCTGGCTGCCGGATTCCAGGCATGTGATTTTGGTAGAGGAGAGAGCAATCTCAATTGCGGATTTTGATGGCAGCAATAAAGCTGTAATTTATGCAGGCAGTTTTCTGGATAGCTTTGTATTTCCCTGGCCTGATTCATCAAGACTGGTGATCATCAGTTCGTTTCCTACTCCCACAGCCTCAGAACCCAATTTGTACGGGATAAACCTTAAGTAAATGTACAATGTAAAATGTACAATTTACAATTAATAAATTGTGCTTCAATTGTACATTGTAAATTATCAATTATACATTCTGATCTAGTTAGTATATCTTGTGACCAGGTAAACTAGTTGCTAGAATGCGGGAGCATGTTTAATTTCTCCAAAAAAATCGGTATTGATTTAGGTACTGCTAATTCCCTGGTTTATTTGGCAGGTACCGGCATTGTTTTAAATGAGCCGACAGTTGTTGCAGTGACAACAGACGATCATAGGGTGCTGGCTGTTGGCAACGAAGCCAGAGAAATGCTTGGCCGGACACCGGGTAACATTACTGCTTCCCGTCCAATGAAAGACGGAGTGATTGCAGATTATGTGATCACCGAAGCCCTGATCCGTTATTTCCTGGATAAAGTTTGCGGATCTTCCCGTTTTTTCAAGCCGGAAGTAATGGTTTGCGCTCCGGCCGGTGTTACTTCGGTTGAAAAAAGAGCTATTTTGGATGCTACCCTGTCAGCCGGAGCCAGAACTGCTTTTTTAATCGATGAACCCCTGGCTGCTGCTATTGGTGCCAAAATTCCCATTGCCAATCCGTCAGGTAATATGATTGTGGATATTGGAGGAGGGACTACAGAGGCCGCGGTGGTTTGTTTAGGGGGCGTGGTGGTGCATGCATCTGTCAGGGTAGGAGGGAATAAAATAGACGAGGCAATTCAGTTGTATGTGCGCAAAAAACACAATCTAATTATTGGAGAAAGGATGGCAGAAGAGGTCAAAATGAAGATTGGGTCAGCCACCAAACTGAAAGCTTCCGAAGCGCAAAAGCTGGAGGTCCGCGGTAGGGATGCTTTTTCCGGTCTACCCCGTACCATTGAAATCACTTCAGATGAAGTGACAGAGGCCATTTCCGAAATTACCCAAAAGATTGTGTCTGCTGTTAAAGGCGTACTGGGACAGATTCCTCCGGAGTTAGCCTCGGATATTATCGATAAAGGCATTGTGATGAGCGGGGGAACATCGCTACTTCGTAATTTGGACAGATTGCTAACTGATTCTTTAGGGGTACCGGCAGCTTTGGCAGAAAATCCTCTACTTTGCGTAGCTCTCGGGACAGGACTGGCTCTCGAAAATCTGGATCTGTACAAGCGCTCGGTTTCTAAACGATAATATCTGTATGATTATTGGTTTTGATGGATCAAGAGCATTTGCAGAAGAGCGGACAGGTACCGAAAACTATTCTTATCAACTCCTGAAAGCTTTGCTTAAAATAGATAAGCACAATAAATATATAGTCTACACAAGGTCTAATTTAAATTTTAAATTTTTGTGGACGCAATTAGGATTGGCCATACAAACATTTAAAGATCATTTAGATGTTTTATTTGTGCCGGCACATACTTTGCCGTTGATCAGAAGACCCGGACTTAAGACAGTAGTGACTATTCATGATTTGGGTTCAGAATATTTACCGGATATGTACCAATTAAAGCAGCGGCTTTATCTTTCTTTTATGCAAAAGTATCAACTTCAAACTGCCACTAAAATTATTGCTGTATCAAAAGCTACCAAAATGGATCTAATTAGGAAGATAGGGGTCAGTTCTGAAAAAGTTCGAGTTATCTATGAAGGTTTTGATAAAACGCTATTTAAACCAGTTAAAAATAATCGACCCAAAAACTATTTTCTTTTTGTTGGAACGGTTCAGCCGAGAAAAAACCTGGAGAGATTAATAATAGCTTTCTCAATTCACCTCCGAGGAGGAATCTTCCTTCGGAACAAAGCCCACCTCGGAGGTGTAACTTTGGTAATCGCGGGAGGTAAAGGGTGGATGAGTGATGAAATTTATGAATTACCAAAGAAACTTGGAATAGAAGATAGAGTTAAATTTTTAGGATATGTGCCTGAGGGGGATTTACCGGCTTTGTATTCCGGGGCAATTGCTCTTACTTTTCCATCTTTATTTGAAGGTTTCGGTTTGCCTATTTTAGAGGCACAGGCATGCGGTTGTCCGGTCCTAACTTCTAATATCTCATCTATGCCTGAAATTGGTGGCAAAGGAGCTGTTTATGTTGATCCGTATGATGTAAATGATATAGTTAAAGGGATGGAAAGGTTACAGGCAACAGCCTGCCTGCCGGCAAGGCAGGGTTACAGGCAACAGTTAATAAAAGAAGGGTTTGAGAATGTAAAAAGGTTTTCCTGGGAAAAGTGCGCAGCTCAAACACTTGAAGTGTTTGAGAATTTAAAATTATGAAAACTCAAATTTTGGGAGTAAAAATTGATGATATAAAAATGGATGAAGCTCTTGACCAAATAGTTGAGTGGTTATCCAAGAAGGGTAAACACTACATTGTTACCCCAAATCCGGAAATTTTAATGGCAGCCCAAAAAGATAAAGTTTATAGAAAGATACTAAACAATGCGGATTTAGCTATTCCTGATGGAGCCGGTTTGAGATTTTCCGGAAAGATAAAAAATACTTTTGCCGGTACTGATTTTATGGAAAAATTAGTAGAGCTGGCTCACGAAAAAGGCTTTACAACAGGCTTTTTGGGGGGCAAGGATGAGGTAGCAAATAAATGTACCGAGTGCTTACTGCAAAAATATCCAAAACTTAAAATTGCGCTAATAAGCAGCGATCCAGAGGTGAAGATACCGCCAATGGATTTATTGTTCGTAGCGCTTGGTCATGGCAAACAGGAAAAATGGATTGCTGATAATTTAGATAAAGTTCCGGTTCATATCGCAATGGGAGTGGGTGGGGCTTTTGATTACTTGTCCGGTAATGTTCCCCGGGCACCCCGATGGATGAGAGGATTAGGACTGGAATGGCTGTTTAGATTAGTAGTCCAACCCTGGAGAATAAAAAGACAAGTGGCCTTAATAAGATATTTGTGGTTAATCGCTTCCTGACAACATATTCAGGCCTAATTAGCAGAAAGAGTTAGTTGATTGCTGATGTCTTCTGTGTAATGCCCAACAGCCAGAGTACTGCTTCTTTTTTGTATCTTCGATCTCCGCGGGAGTTTATTCTGATAGCAGGCAGTTTGCCTCTTTTACCCCAGCGTTTGATAGTCAGAGAAGAGACACGTAATATTTCGGCAACTTCTTTTACTGTCAATAAATCGGGAAGATTTTCAAGTGATAGTTTGTCAGCCATTCTGTTTCAATATATATCATACCAAAACAGAGCATGTCAATACTTGATTTATTATTGTGAGTATTAGATAGTAACTGTATGCCAGAACCAGATAAACCGTTAACAGTCAATTCCGAAATTGTTTTCAGCGAACAGGAAGTCTTAGGATTTAGGAATCAGGCCAAGGAGGCTGTTTCAAGAGAAAAACAAAAGCCCATTATTCAAGATTTTGTGGCAGAGATGGCAAGTATAAATCCAGACCACTTTAAATATCATATTCTTGGTCATGCTGAGGATTTTGCAGAAGAAGCAGCATTTATCTTACTTTCAGAACGTAGTATCGAACAGAAAGTGGCCTCCGGTCAACTTAGAACAGATGATGTAGTGGTATATGATAATCCGGGAGATGAATACTTAAGCGATCAAGAAAGGGTAGAGCAGTTTACGATCACTGATGAAGATATTAGCGATTTAATAGCACTAGGTTATCTTCATGATATACGACTTAAAGATGTACCATTCGGAAATAAGGGTAGAGGGCATGAGGAGATGGTAGTAAACGATGAAAATATTCTTTCTAAGCTTAAAGGAGCAAGATATTCTGATGCAAGAATCAATCTTTTGTTTGCTCTGACAATAGGAACACAGCTTAGGCCAACTAATTTTAATGATCCACCAGAGGATATGATTTTAATGCCTCTTCCTGCTAGGGAAATTTACAATCGATTTAATTTAAACTCTTGTGGAATAGGGTTTAAGAAATTTAAATTATTATTAGGTGTAGCTAGAGATTCAGATTTAAGCAATCTGGGAAGACCTAATTCAATTGGAGAAACCGAAAAAGTTTATTTTGATGAAAACAGGACAAAACCTGGTATGCCAGGTTTTAAATCAGATGACTATAGAGATTTTATATTTAGGACCTGGCACGGTTTTTTCAGTCCAAATGACTGGCATACTAGAACAGCAAAAGCCATTTATGCAGATATAAGGGGTAAAAATCTTGAAGAGACAAGAATAGAGGCGCTTAAATGGGCTGAAGTTTCTCAAGCTAAAAATACTAAAATAATAATAGCCTTAAATAATATTCCACAACCATAAAAAAAGAGCCCAT
>JAUSHE010000011.1 GCA_030648435.1 Candidatus Daviesbacteria bacterium | reverse complement strand
TAACGGTTCTAGACCGTTTCTATCGCAAACATTCTTAAGTTTTTCCGAAGTTACATATTTGCTATAATAAAAATATGACCAAATTAAAAATTATTCCCTTGTTTTTTAGTATTGGTGTTTGTTTCTTGGCTGCCGCAGTAGGCTCGGCGTTCACAATTGGAGCAATTGATACCTGGTATGTAACTTTAAATAAACCATTTTTTAGTCCTCCAAATTGGGTCTTTGGACCGGTTTGGACGTTACTTTACTTAATGATGGGGGTTTCGCTTTATATTTTTTGGGTCACTAAAACTAATATTAAAGAAAGGCGTTTAGGCTTAAGTATCTTTTTCGTTCAGTTGGCGCTAAATGTACTTTGGTCGATACTTTTCTTTGGTCTAAAATCTCCAATCGCAGCGTTTGTTGTAATAATTCTTTTGTGGTTTACAATTTGCCTAACGATTAAGAAATTTCTAAAAATATCTAAACTTGCAGGTTGGCTTCTAATTCCGTATTTTGCTTGGGTTAGTTTTGCGGCTATCTTGAACTTATCTATTATTATCTTAAATCCTTAGGATAAATTGGAGACAAGACAATGTTGGTTCGGGACTATATGTCAGAAAAGGTCTTGACCGACATGCTCAATTTTTACAGACTATAACCCTAGGCGTCTCATTCGGCTATAACGATTGAAAGGGTCTAGACCGGTACGCTCAGCCAAGTAGTGCACCCCATGTGACCGGATTGCCTATTTAGATTGAACTGGTTGCTGAAAAATGCGTCAAAAACGGCTTCAGGAAAGAAGGATCAGAGGCAATAATATTAGGCTACACAGAAATCAGAGCAAGTATTATTAAGAAGTGAAAAAGGCAGCAGATTGAGTGTATAATCAAATTCTAAAATAGCTTTCATGGAAATAATAATCATACTGCTGCTTATTCTTCTTAATGGCATATTTGCCATGGTGGAAATTGCAGTCATCTCTGCGCGCAAATCAAGACTTCAACAGCTTGCCCAGGAGGGTGACAAAAACGCCCAAGCAGTATTAGATCTTAAAAACTCTCCCAATAGATTTTTATCAACCGTTCAAATAGGTATAACTCTGGTGGGTATACTGGCCGGTGCATTTGGAGGAGCCACAATTGCAAAGACTTTAGCTATCTATTTTCAAACTATCCATTATCTCGCCTTTTATAGTGAGGCCATAGGTATTGCCATTGTGGTAGCTGTAATTACTTATCTTTCTTTAATTATTGGAGAACTGGTACCAAAACGCTTGGGACTTAGTAATCCTGAACTTATCGCCTCTGCTGCTGCTCAGCCCATGCGTGCACTTTCAAAAATAAGTGCACCACTGGTGTATCTGTTAAGCCTTTCAACAGATTTTATTTTAAAAGTGTTTCAGATAAAGCCAAAAGAAGAAGCAGTCAGTGTGGAAGAAATAAGGATGCTTATTCGGGAAGGGGCAAGAGTGGGAGTTTTTGAGGCGGCAGAAAAAGATATTGTAGAACGCACCCTTCAGTTGGGGGACAAGAAAGTGAATACGTTCATGACTTCTCGGAAGGAAATTGTCTGGCTTGATATAGACTCCTCATTCAAAGACATACGTTCAAGAGCTGCAAAGCATCCTCATTCTCACTTCCCTGTATGCCGGGATACTCTTGATAAAGTGCTTGGGGTTGTTATGACTGAAGATATTTTGGCAAACTTCTTAATAGAAGAAAAAATTGATTTGAAAAAATTTCTTCATAAGCCGCTTTTTATTCCGGAAACTACAGATGGGTTAAAAGTCTTGGAACTGTTTAAAAAATCAGGTATTCATATGGCTTTGGTTGTTGATGAATACGGCAATGTTCAAGGTGTTGTATCTATGACTGATATTTTGGAGGCAATTGTTGGAGATATACCAACTATTGATGAGTTGGGAGAGCAGGATATAAGCAAGAGGGATGATGGCTCCTTCCTAGTGGATGGTCTTGTACCGATTGATGAATTTAAAGAGCATTTCCATATCAGCAGACTTTCCGGCGAAAAGTCAGGAAATTATCATACTGTTGGTGGCTTTGTTATGTATAAACTCGGTCGTATTCCTGCCTTAGGCGACAGCTTTGAGATAGACCTATTAAGATTTGAGGTTTTAGATATGGATGGCAACAGGGTTGATAAAATTTTAGTTGCAGAAACTTAAGTTTCTGCTATGTGGGTCAGGTTATAATGACTAAACGAGGGTAGACCGGTATGCTCAGCCGATTCGACTCACTTCGTGGTTCGACTTTGCTCACCACTAGTTCGCTCACGGCTATAGCCAAAAAAAAATATAAAGTCGAATCGTCCTGAGCGAGTGAAACGAGTCGAAGGATATAATGCAGATATGATTTATACAGTTTATATTTTAAGAACTTCTTCAAATACTTTATATATTGGTCAAACTAATAACTTAGAAAAAAGGCTAAAAGAACACCAAAGCAAAACTACGAAGTCTGCTAAATACATGAAATATTTTTCTTCTTTTCAACTAGTTTATTCGGAAGAATATGGGACTAAAACTGAGGCTTTGAGGAGAGAATATGAAATTAAGCAATGGACAAAAGCTAAAAAAGAAGCATTAATTAACGTTTGATCCGGGTGACTTTGTAAATTGCCAGAAGCAATACTAAAACCCCCAGGATTTGTGTTGGGGACAACCCCTTATGAAAGTAAAAATAATCAATAAAAATTGCAGAAGCAGGCCAGACAAGCTCACAGACGGTAGTTACTCTGGCAGGGGTTTTCTTAAGGCCGTAATAATAGATAGCAAGCGCTACCATGCCGGTTGAGAAAGTGATAAGAAGCAAACTTATCCACTGGTCCTGATTAAGCGTAAAAAGGGCGGGGATTTGATTTGATGAGGCAATAAACACTAAAGCAAAAATGGGAGCCAGAAAAAACCGCAGAGCCGTGGCCGTAAGGAAAGAGACTTTATTTAAAACGTATTTACTGATGGCAGTTGAACCTCCCCATAACAATCCCGCAGAAAGAGCCAGAAGCCCCGCAATAACCGTGCCGCTGCCCGTTGTAAGGTTTACAGTTAAATCCTTAAAGGTAATAAAGTATGCTGCAACAAGTGCAAGAATTGCCCAAATTACAAAAGATTTTGTAATTTTTTCTTTCAACAGTATGGCTGCTGCGGAAATTGCCCAAATAGGCTGCAGTTGCTGTAAAAGTACCACTACCGAAAATTGAATGTAATTTACTTTACCAAGTGCGGCGGTATAAAAAATAGTTCCCAAAGCGCCGGAAAAAAGAGCTACCAAGCTTATGGCAAGCCACTCTTTTTTGGTCATTTTCCTGACATCAGGCAGCCATTTAGTAATAAGAAAAATAAGGATGATTGCGCCTAATAAGTGTTCATAGAAAACAACAACCGCAGGAGGTAGAGAATAAAGACCACGCCGGAGCAGACCGTCTAAACTCCAAAGAAGCGCAGCAATAATAACAAAAAGCGGACCGTAGTCCTTAAATTTCTTCATATTCTTTCTTTCATCCCGACTGTACGGTCGCTACTGGATTCACACCAGTTCGTGCTTTTTAGGCTCGTGGAGTATACCACCGATTGGGAATTGCACCCAAACCCCGAAAGAACCTATCTATAATATTATGAAATTAAATTACTGTCAATGCTTTTTTAAAAAAAGGATAGGTGCCAAGCTAATCCACCCTCCAGGTGGACACGTATCTACACCTGTACTTTCTCTTACTCTTAATTTAATCCACAAAAAAACTCGCACAAGGCGAGTTTTCTTGAAAACCTACTTTTCAGTAAGCGCTAACATTTATATCAGATGGGTTAAAAACGGTCAAGTAGTACAAAATAGATCATGATACAATAATAATCATGAAAGTATATCTTGCCGCTGACCATGCGGGGTTTGAATTAAAAGAAAAGATTAAGGAGTTTTTGGTTAAAGATGGTTACGAAGTAATAGATTTCGGCGCGGAAACTTTTGATCCGGAAGATGATTACCCTGATTTTATATCTAAAGCTGCAGAGGCTGTATCGAAAGATCCAACCAGCAAGGCAATTATTTTGGGTGGTTCAGGACAAGGAGAGGCAATGGTTGCCAATAAATTCCCAAATGTGAGGGCTGCTGTCTATTATGGCAAAGCAGAAGAAATGCCCTCGTTGACCCGTCAGCACAACAATTCTAATATACTGTCTTTAGGCGCAAGATTTTTAACAGAGGAAGAAGCTAACAGCGCAGTTAAGTTATTTTTAGAAACACCTTTTTCAGAAGAAGAAAGACACATTAGAAGAATAGAGAAAATTGAAAATGGATCTTAGAGAAAAGAAAGCCAGAACAATTCAATATATAGCAGTTTTCGGTTATGCAGATGCACCGGAAAACAGTGAATTATTTCAAACTGTAAGAGATGTAACTGAAAAGCTGGCAGAAGCGGGATATACGGTAGTGGATGGGGGAGGGCCGGGTGTAATGAGGGCGGCCACAATTGGCGCCAAAGATGGTGGAGGGAAAGTGATTGGCGTGACGCTTTATTCTGAAGATATTCCCAATTATAGAGGCAGAGACCCCAAAAATTTATTTGATCAGGAAATAAAAACAACAAATTATGTTGAACGGACATTAGCTTTAATGAGAACAGGTCAGATTTATATTGTCTTTAACGGCGGATCAGGCACTTTATCTGAACTCGGTATGGCCTGGGGTTTGGCAAAGCTTTATTTCGGACATCATAAACCCATAATTTTGTATGGGAAATTTTGGGAAAATATTATTAATGTATTGAAAAAAAATATGCTGCTTAGACCACAAGAGCTGAAGGTTTACAAAATAGTTTCCACACCTGAAGAGGTTTTGGATGCAATTTCAAGTTTTGAGGAAGAGCTGGAAAGAGGAGATCATAATCATGAAATGCGTGCCGAAGGCGATTTTAGTACATGAACCGCTTAATCTTTATTTTTAGTTTGCTGGGGTTTGCCCTGGCTTCTTTTTTGCTTTATGAATATAATTTAAGCGGTCCGATACTTTGTCCGACAGGAACCGGTTGCGATATTGTCCGGGCTAGTCCGTATTCTTCTTTTTTTGGCATTTCTACCCCGATTCTAGGGGTAGTTTTTTATCTTGCCATGGCAACATTATCTGTAGTGCATTCTCATGATTTACCGACAAAACTGGTAAAAAAATTACAATTGATAGTTGCTTTTGCAGGAGTTGGTTTTGGGGTGTATTTAACTTATCTTGAGGCTTTTGTGATAAAGGCATTTTGCTTTTGGTGTGTAACATCATTTATAATATCGCTTGTTATTCTGGTGTTAATTTTGATCCGGAAAAAAATTTCATGAAAACAGAAACTAAACTACTGGGAGCTATCTTACTTTTTGTGATAGTTCTTATTTTTGGTGCGGTATTTTTTCTTGGTAAAGATTCAGAAACTCAAAACCCCGATGTTAAAAACATTGATTATTCTAAAGGTCAGAAAATAGGTACTGATAGTGCAAAAGTAAAACTGGTGGAATTTTCGGATTTTCAATGTCCGGCCTGCGAAGTTGCAGAACCTTTTATAAAAACACTTCGTTCAATTGATAATGTCCAGTTAATCTACCGTCATTTTCCTCTCCCTCAGCATCCATACGGAAGAAAAGCGGCATATCTAGCTGAAGCCGCCGGAGAGCAGGGTAAATTTTGGGAAATGCACGATAAGCTCTTTGACACCCAATCTCAATGGTCCGCAATGTCAGATACTGATGCAGAGTCTTTCTTCTTGAGTTTGGCCAGAGATCTGGGGCTTGATGAAGCAAAAATTAGATTAGGGTTAACCGGAGATAAGTATAAGGTAATTATTGATTCAGAAATTGCAGAAGGAAGAAGATTGGGGGTTACCTCAACGCCAACTTTTTTCTTAAACGGTTATAAACTCAATTTACAAAGCTTTGCTGATTTAGATGTTGTTGTTGCAAACGAGTTAAAGAAATAACTTCAGGAATAAGTAAAACGTATGAGTTCAGATAAAATTTTAGTCATATTATCAGGTGTTTTAGGAATAATTTTTGTCTACTGGTTTTTTCTTAGAAAGAAGGAAAAAGGGAATGCCAGAAATTAAAAAGATATTCCTAGTTAAAGGCATGCATTGCGCTTCTTGTGTCCGTGTGATTGAGAAATCTCTTTCAAAGGTGCCGGGGGTGTCTGCTGCAACCGTTAATCTGGCTTCGGAAAAAGCCAGTATAACTTATGATTCTTTGAAAGTGAAAGATCAAGATTTGGCAGCAGCAGTTTCAAATGTCGGCTACAGATTAATGATTGAGCCCAAAGAGCAGGATGAAGATCAGCAAAGAAAAGAAAAACAAAAACAGCTGCAAGATTTACGTAACAAAGTAATTGTCAGTTTACTACTGGGCAGCATAATTATAGTCGGAGGATTTTTAGGAATGCCTTTTTGGATGCAACTAATTTTGGCAATTCCAGTCCAATTTTGGGCCGGGTTGGAATTTTACAGGGCCACAATACCTGCATTAAAACACCGGACTGCCAACATGGATACTTTAGTTGTCATAGGTACAACTGTTGCTTTTTCCTATTCTGCTTTTGTGACACTTTTTCCTCAAATCATAAAAAACATTGGTATAGAACCAATGCCTTATTTTGACGTTTCAACAATTATTATTGGTTTGATTTTGCTGGGTCGTTTCTTTGAAGCCAGAGCTAAAGCCGGTACATCAGAGGCCATTAAGCGCCTGATTGGTTTGCAGGCAAAAACAGCCAGAGTAGTAAAAAATGGTAAAGAATCAGATATTCCTATAACGGAGGTGGCAGTGGGGATGGTAATTAGGGTCAGGCCGGGGGAAAAAATTCCGGTTGACGGGGAAATTTTTGAGGGTGAATCCAGTATCGATGAATCCATGGTGACCGGTGAAAGCATTCCGGTTGATAAAGCAAAAGGAGATAAAGTAGTTGGAGCAACTTTTAATAAAACCGGTACGTTCACTTTTAAAGCAACTAAAGTTGGTAGTGATACCCTACTTTCCCAAATTATTAAATTAGTAGAAGAAGCCCAGAGTTCTAAAGCTCCAATTCAACGCTTGGCAGATTTAATTTCATCTTATTTTGTGCCGGTTGTAATAATGCTTGCAATAATAACTTTTGTAATCTGGTATATTTTTGGGCCCAATCCTGCTTTGCTTTTTGCTATTTTGAATATGGTGGCGGTTTTGATTATTGCCTGCCCTTGCGCAATGGGGTTGGCTACTCCTACTGCCATTATGGTGGGGACAGGTATTGGCGCGAACAAAGGAATCTTAATCAAGGATGCTGAAAGTCTGGAAACTGCCCATAAAATTGACACTATTATTTTTGATAAAACAGGAACTTTAACTTATGGAAAACCATTAGTGACTGATGTTGTTGGGGATGTTTTGCAGCTGGCTGCCTCTTTAGAAAAAGGTTCGGAGCATTCTTTGGCAGAGGCGATTGTTAAAAAGGCAGAGGAGGAAAAAATTAAATTCTTAACAGTAACCGGATTTAAGGCTATTCCCGGATACGGGGTGGAAGGGAAGATAGGCGGAAAGATGGTGGTTTTGGGCAATAGAAGATTAATGGAAAGGGAGAAAATAAAAATTGATGAGCAAGAAGTAGAGAAATTGGAACAGATGGGAAAAACAGTCATGATGTTAGCACACAATAACAAACTATTGGGCTTGATTGCCGTGGCAGATACTGTAAAAGACAGCGCAAAAGAAGCAGTTGGGAGCTTGCAAAAAATGGGGATTGAGGTAATTATGATCACCGGAGATAACCAAAGAACAGCTAATGCAATTGCCGGGAAAGTAGGTATAAAAAGAGTGCTTGCAGAAGTGTTACCTGACCAAAAAGAAAAAGAAGTTAGGAAGTTACAAGATGCAGGGAAAAAAGTGGCTTTTGTGGGAGACGGGATTAATGATGCACCGGCTCTCGCCGCGGCGAGTGTTGGAATAGCCATGGGTTCGGGTACAGATGTAGCAATAGAGGCAGGTAATATTACTTTGGTTAATAAAGATTTACGTTCCATAGCCGCAGCTATCAATTTATCAAAAAAGACCATGAGGACAATAAAGCTTAACCTTTTCTGGGCATTTGGTTATAATATTATTTTGATACCTGTTGCCATGGGAATTCTATACATCCCTTTGCATATTCTTCTTAATCCAATCTTAGCTTCGGCAGCCATGGCAATGAGTTCAATATCAGTAGTAAGTAACTCATTATTGCTGAAGAAAGCGAAAATCTAATGGATCTTATAACAATATTTTTAGTAGGTTTAACTGCAGGGGGTTTGGGTTGTGCTGCAGTTCAGGGAGGACTCTTGGCTTCTGCCATCACTGCCAGGAAAGAGGTTGACCAAAAGGACAAAAATGATTTTATCCCCACCTTATCCTTTCTTTTGGCAAAGCTTGTAAGTTATGCAATTTTGGGAGGAGTATTAGGGTTATTTGGGGCTGTGTTGTCTATTTCAGATAATGTCAGAAATATCATGCAAATTATTGCCGGAATTTACATGATTATTGTGGCCTTAAATTTATTGAATGTGCATCCCTTTTTCCGTTATTTTATTTTGCAGCCGCCCAGATTTTTAACAAGAATGATAAGAAATAAATCAAAAAGCGCGGATATTTTTGCACCCGGCATCTTAGGGGCAATGACTATTTTTATTCCCTGCGGGACAACTTTGGCCATGGAGGCTTTGGCAATTTCTTCCGGTTCCGCGATTAAGGGAGCATTGATTTTAATTGCTTTTGTGTTGGGCACTTCACCAATCTTTTTTGGTTTAGGATATATTACTGCCAAATTAAGTGATAATTTCCGTCAGACTTTTTTCAAAATTGCGGCTTTTATAATAATTTTTGTAGGGCTTATTACCATTAATAATACGCTGGGGGCGGCAGGATTTCCCATAGTGACAATTGATCTAAGCAGTCAGGATAATCAAACACAAACAGAAAATATTGCTACAAGCCAGGAATACCAGATCCAGATTTCCGGCAGCGGCTACAGTCCAAACTATATGAAAGTTAAAAAAGGTTTGCCAGTTAAACTTACTCTTACTTCAAATAACAGTTTCGGATGTGCTTTGGCCTTTAGGATCCCGTCACTTGGCATTTCCAAGAATTTGAAACCAACAGATACTCAGGTTATTGAGTTTACACCGAAAGGAATTGGGCAAATACCGTTTAGTTGTTCAATGGGAATGTACCGCGGAACGATCGAAGTAATATGAAAAAGAAATTCAAAATTATTGGCATGCACTGCGCCTCCTGTGCTATGACTATTGACATGGATCTTGAAGATCTGGAAGGTATTAAATCTTCCAAAACTTCTTATGCAAAAATGGAAACAGAAGTCGAATTTGATCCGGAAAAAATCAAAGATAATTTAGTTATGGAAACCATCAAAAAATCCGGTTATACTGCTCAGCCGGCCCAATAATTATTTACGAATAAAACAATATTCAGGGCAAGGAGAAGGATAAAAAGTAAGTTTATTATGAATTTTAGACACTCATTTTTAATAGAAGCCAATAATATATATAGAGGAAAAAGTGGTAAGATATATCTTCCAATACTCATGAAAGTTCCGGTGCTAAGAGGAATCAAAATTGAACCGATCATATAAAGCGCATAAGAAACTTTAAGTTTTTTAAAAACAAAAAAAGTTATTATAGAAAACAATAAAATATAAAATACATCCAACATAAAATTAATAATTGCCGGGTTGGTAATAAATTGAAAATGGTTTGTATTTAGTGCAAAGGATCTTCCCCACCAACTTTCTACTTTTAAGAAAAGCAGGAAATCTCCATAAGCAAAATAATGAAATAATAAAAATGCAGCAGTTCCAGATGGGATTAAAAGACTATAAAGTATTTTTGGTCTTATTTTAAAACTAAAATTTTGAGCTTCTAAATATTCAAAAATTACAGGAATGAATAATATTACCCCAGTCAATTTTGTTAAAGAAGCAAATAATCCAAAAAGGGCAGCAATTAGGTAATTCTTTTTTAAAGTGTAATAAAAGCAGCCAATGGATAAGAATAAAAACAATGATTCGCTATAAATAGAATTTAGGAAGAAAGAGGTTGGAAAGATTAGTAATAACATGATCGGTAAAAAAGGATTTATTTGAGGATGAAATTGTTTAACAAGTTTACATAAAAAGAGAGATGCAAATGTTAAACATATAATACTTATGAATATTCCTGCTAATTCGTAATTGCCCAAGGTAACAAACGAGCCAGCTTTAATTAAAGCTGGATAAAGAGGAAAAAAAACTATATTGGAAAGCTTTTCTTCGCCTGCGAAGATATAACCATTTTTGGCGATATCCAAATACCAGATCGAATCCCATCTTGAATGAAGGTCTATTAAATTCCAGCCCTGCAAAGGTCTAAATTCCTTTGGATTTATCCAAGAATATGATGTATCGGGAAGAAGATTTAATCTGTTTAAAGAGACTAAGGCGAAAGAATTTACTACAACAAGCCACGTTAGGATAATTATCAGAATTTTTGTAACCATGAATCAAATATAACTTATTATCTTCCTTTATTCTATGGTAAGCTAAAAGTAATCCTTATTATGTTTGATTTAATTTCCATTGGTGACTCTACAATTGATAATTTTGTAAAGATTCATGATGCAGAGGTAAAGTGTAACCTTAATAAAACAGATTGTCAGTTATGTGTTGAGTATGGGGACAAAATTCCCGTTGATAAATTAACTCACTTGGTAGCCGGCAATGCTGCCAATAATGCTGTAGGATCTGCCAGACTTAAGCTAGAAACTGCAATTTATACTAATGTCGGATCAGATCCTCAGGGTCAACAAATCCTTGAGAAACTAAAAAACGAAGGTATAAATACCAGGTATGTGGTGATAAACGAGGGAATGGAATCAAATTTATCTACGGTTTTGATTTTTCAGGGAGAAAGAACAATTTTTGTCTACCATCAGCAATGGAAATACCTTCTACCTGATCTGGACCCTTCAAAATGGGTATATTTTACCTCCGTGGGATCATCTTTTACGGAGTCTAGTTTACTTCAGGAACTGGATGTTTATCTTGAACGGACAGGGGCAAAACTTTTCTATAATCCCGGTACGTATCAACTCATGGCGGGTGTTAAGAAAAATCCTAAACTGTTAACCCTAACAGAATTATTTATTGTTAATAAGGAAGAAGCGGAAAAGATTCTGAGTAAAGAAGAATTACCTATAAAGAAATTACTGAAAGGTCTTGCGGATTTGGGTCCGAAGATGATTGTTGTAACTGACGGAATAGATGGTTCTTATGGTTTTGACGGAAAAACCTTTTTTCATATAGATATTTTTCCGGCTCATTTAGTAGAGATGACAGGTGCGGGAGATGGGTATGCAACAGGTTTACTGGCAGGTCTTTTTCATGGGGAGAGTTTGGCAGGAGCTATGCGGTGGGGTGCAGCTAATGGTGCTTCGGTTGTAGAACAAATCGGGTCTCAGGCAGGCCTTTTGACTTATGAACAAATGCAGGATAAATTAAAAGAGAATTCCAAAATAATTGCCAAAGAAATTTAGTGTACTACTACTCTGGTGCCGGGGTTTTCGGCAGAAGAATGGGCGCTGTTTTGGCCGGGCGGCACAACAGGTCCGGCCCAGTCAAAGATTTGGGCAGCTGATGCAAGAGGAGCATTGACGCAACCATGGCTCATCGGGTGACCAAAATTATTGTGCCAGTAAGCGCCGTGGATCGCATAGCCTTTATAGAAAAACATGTTATTGGGAACATTTGGTAGATTATAATAAGTCCCCATTTCTTTTGATCCGCCGCTCATGGTTTGGCTTCTGGTTTTATGCCAAATTCTAAATTCTCCTTTTGGAGTGGGAGACCATAAGCCGGAGGAAATGGGAAATTCCATAATCAGTTTATTTCCCTCCCAGGCCCTGACTTTTTGTTCATCTAAAGATACATCAATCCATTTCTCCTCGCCTTCGGCATTGGTTGTTCCTAAAACGACTTTATCAGAATTTAAGCTTTGGGCTAAGGCCTGGGATTGGGCATAAGCCAGAGACGTTTTAGGATAATCTATAATCTTGTTATTAAAAATGGCTGTAGCGGCGTCTTCGTCAAAGCTTCCATTTGATTTGGCAACTACATCGGCATTGCAGCAGGAAGTAGTTGTGTCACCGGAAATGTGCAATTTATAAGCAACAGTTCTTTTGATTGACTGGAAATTAAGAGCAATATAGACGATGGCGATTATCAGTAATAATAGAGGTACTAGACGGTGTAGCATAAAATAAGCGTGCCGTCTTTCACACTAATTTTATTGTGAGGCAGTTTCGATATAGCCGTCAAGAGGCAGTTTCGCTCTTGCTAAAGTAGTATACTGGATTTATGTTGGGA
>JAUSHE010000036.1 GCA_030648435.1 Candidatus Daviesbacteria bacterium | reverse complement strand
ATTTATAGGTTTTCTTTTCTTTTCTTCTTTTTTCATTTCCACAACTTGCTTTTCCTGCTCCCCTGCTTGCAATCTTTGCTGTTCTTTTTGTTTATTTTCTGCCCGTACTTTTACCTGTGCCATTTGTAAATCCTGAAGATATCTTCTGGTATAAGCTATTTGTTTTTGCTCATCAGCTTGTTTCTGCTGAATCTGTTGCGGAGTAAGTTGAGGTGTTATATTTTGTTCAATCATCTCGCCTATTGCGTCCTTTGCATCTTTGACAACTTCACCAGCTGTTTGTTCTACCTCATCCCTGAATTGTCCGATTACATTATTAGCCATCTCTCAATACTCTTTCCTACCTTCCAACGCTCTTGATAGGGTAGTTTCATCAGCATACTCCAAATCCGATCCAACCGGCAAGCCTCTGGCAATTCTGGTAATTTTTACTCCCAGCGTAGAAATCAATCTTTGTATATACATGGCAGTTGCTTCACCTTCCATTGTCGGGTTAGTTGCCAAAATAATCTCTTTAACGCTACCATCTTTTAATCTTGGTAACAGTTCCTTAATGTGAATTTCAGAGGGACCAATATTTTCCATCGGTGATATAACGCCGTGTAATACATGATAAAAACCTCTAAAGTTGGCTTTTTCCAGAGCCAATACATCTAATGGATTTTCTACTACCATGATAGTTGTTTGGTCCCGGTTAGGGTCAGAGCAAATGGAACAAAGATCGTCTTCGTCTATGTTAAAACAGACCGAACAGATTTTGGTTTTTTCTTTCATATCCAAAGCTGCCTCAGCTAGCGCTTTAGCTTCTTCAATTGGAGCATGCAAAAGATAATAGGTTAAACGCTGAGCAGTTTTTGGCCCGATGCCGGGGAGTCTTTCAAATGCCTCAATTAAATTTTGTACTGACTTAGGGACTCTCACCATTATGCGTAGAATTGTATCATGTTCCGGGGATGCCCATTCCGCCCATTAAGCCCTTCATTTCATCAGCTGCTACTTTTTGTGATTGTTTTAAAGCTTCGTTAACTGCCTCTGCAACCTGATCTAAATTATTGTTTCCGAAGATGGAAACAATTTTTTGATCAGCTGTCATCACAACAACGACACCTTTATGCTCCACTGTGATTTTAATGCCGGCAAGTCTTTTTTGCACTTCCATGGCCTGATCGCGCATTTTCTTTAAGTCACCCAGTTGTTTTAAACCATCCATTAAACCCATATGTGCTAAATTATAACATGCCGGCTGCGTCAATTGTATTTTTTAATAAATTAACAATTGTCAAAGGTCCGATTCCGCCAATGGTGGGACAATATAATTTGGCTTTCTCCGAAACTGAGCTTTCCTCAATATCTCCATAAATTCTCCCATCTTCTTTTCCTACTCCAACCCCAATTACAAAACTACCTTTTTTAATTTTTTCTCCTGTGATAATATTTTTTTTACCGGTTGCTGAAATAATCACATCTGCCTCCTTAATAATTTCTTCCGGATTTGGCGTCTTACTATCAATTAAATAAAATTGAACTTGCTTTTTTTGAAGCAATTGCCTGACCGGACCACCGGCAGTTTTTCCTTTACCAAGTAAAACTATTTTTTTATTTCTTAAGAATTTTTCCAGAGAAGAAAATCCTTCTAGTCTGACAAACTCGTTAAGCATTTCCCAAACCCCCAAAGCCGTAGCACCACTAAAAGGAGAATCTACATGAAAGCCGTCTACATCTTTTTTCGGATTAACCAAAGAGAAAACTTTATCAAAATCCCAACTATCAAATATCGGATACTGGATAATTATTCCATGAACTGTTTTATCGGCATTGAGTCTATCAATTATCTGAGTACATTTTTGAAATTGATTTTCTTGAAATTCAAAATATTTTATTCCCACACCAATTTCTATTGCTTTTTTAATCTTAAAATCTACATACATCCGGGACGAGGGATCATGACCCGCCAAAATAATTGCCAGGGTTGGCTTAACTTTTAATTTTATAACCTGTTTACGAAGTTTTTTTGCAATAACATCTGCAACTTCTCTACCGCTAACTTTCATGAGGACTATTGTATACCAGGCACCGGGAATTTTCCAGCAAAACTTTCAACTTCTTTCCTGATCTTTTTCAAATTTTTGTTTTTGCGGATTTCTATTTTTACTTCTTTTAGGAAATCTTTTCTTTTTTCCTGCTTCTTTGGTAAATCAAGACCTCTGATTTCTTCCAAAACCCGCTTTATCCATCCGGCTATTTTAACCATGTCTTTTTCTTTCATCCCCCTTGAAGTCAGCGCCGGGGTTCCAAGTCTTATTCCTGACGGATAAAAGGGAGAGGCAGGTTCCCCCGGAATTGTATTTTTATTAACCGTAATCCCTGCTTCCTCCAGAGCATATTGGGCCTGATAACCCATGCCATACCCATATTTAGTTAAACTCAAAAGTACCAGATGAGTTTCTGAAACAGTTCCCAATTCTTTGGCCAGTATGCTTGCATTTTTGGCAATTTGAACAGCATATTTTTTAAATGAAGGTTTTAAAGCTTCTTCCAGACTTACGGCAATGGCTGCTGTTTGGTGATTATGCGGACCCCCCTGGATTCCGGGAATAATCGCCCTTTCAAGTTTACCTTTTATTTCAGGATCTTTTTTCAGACCTCGTTCAGTTACTAAAATCATGGCTCCCCTGGGACCTCTTAATGTCTTGTGTGTTGTTGTCATGATAATGTCTGCATATGGTACCGGTGACTCATGTACTCCCCCTATAATTAAACCCGTAATATGCGAACAATCTGCCACTAAAGTGGCGCTTGCCATATCTGCTATTTTCCTAAACTTTTTGTAATCTAATTTAAAAGGATAAGCTGTTGTTCCCGCCCAAATTAATTTTGGTTTGTGTTTTTTTGCCAGAGTTTCCAGTTCTTCAAAATCTATTTTCCAATCTTCACCAACACTATAATTAATTGCTTTATAAAAAATGCTGGAAAAAGAGAGTTTAGCTCCATGGGTTAAATGTCCGCCGGAAGATAAAGCCAATCCCATTACCACATCACCCGGTTCACAAACTGCCATTGTAATCGCCATATTAGCCGGAGAACCGGAATAAGGTTGTACAAATGCGGCAGGAACGCTGAATAATTTTTTGGCCAAATCTACTGCATAATTTTCAATCTTATCAATTACTTCATTGCCGCCGTAATACCTTCTTCCGGGAAATCCTTCGGAGTATTTATTAGTTAAAATTGACCCCAGAGCTTTTAAAACATCGCTGGAAACATAATTTTCAGAAGGAATCATTTCCAGCCCGTATTTTTGACGACGGGCTTCTTCTGCAATTAATTTAAATACTTTAGTCGCCATTGAATGAAAGTATTGTTAACCAGTAATCATTAATTGTCAAGGGGAAACCCAGTTAGTTAACAGTATCGGAATTAAAAATTTCTGCAGCAGCACGGATAATTTCATCATCTTCTGCCACCTCGATATTAGCAATATCATCTGCTCTTACAGGACGGTTTCCCAGACTAACCAATATTCCCATATTCCGTCCCAATATATCCGAAATAATCGACTCCAAAAGATCCCTATTTTTAGGAGCTTCCAGAATCCGCTGGTGAAAAGAATAAGGAACTTCTATCAAAACTTTATTTTGGGTACATTCTGTTATATTAATCGACCGGAGCAGCGCTTCCAGAGAAAAATTAAAAGGCCTGATTGTTTCCAAAACAAAAGTCCATTTTTCTTTAAGTTTTGAAATATCAGAAGAATCGGAACTGGACGGTGGAGGATAGATGGTAGAAGATAGATCTTTGACGATGGAGGATGGAATATTGATTTCTTCTCTATTTTCTATCTTACTATCTTCCACCACTACCTTCAATTTCCTATCATCTATCGTCTGCTCTAAAGAACACATCTCAACCACTGCCAGTTCCAGCGGCAATTGCGGGATGGAAGCAAATTTTAATTTTTCCAAAGCTTTCTGCAGGATATCTAAATTAGAAGTTATCTTTTGATTTGTAAAATTCCCTGAGGCTTTGATCAAATCCTGATATTTATCTGACGTAAAATTCGGGCTGACTAGTGCTTCACCCACCCCGTTTTTAATTAGCAGCAGATTTCTAAAAATATCCATCAGACTTAGAGTTAACGCTTTTGCATCTATTCCGCTTTCCAGCTGACGGTTAATATTCAGCAAAGCTAAAGCAGAATCATTAAAATCTTTTATTAAATTTAAGATATTTTGAAATTCCCCTGATTTTAAATTTTGCTCTAAAGATTTTGTTGTAATTTTCTCTCCCATGGCTGCAATCTGATCAAGCAGTTTAACACCGTCCCTAAATGAACCATCTGCTCTTTTTGCCAAAAAAGTGAGCGCTTCTTTATCAATGTCTATTGTTTCCGCTTTTACGATTCTTTCAAGAGCTTCTAACAATTCCCCTTGAGTTGCTAATTTAAAGTCAAGTTTTTGTACTCTGGAAAGGATTGTCTGGGGAATTTTAGCGCCTTCTGTAGTTGCCAGGATAAAAAGCACATGTGAAGGTGGTTCCTCCAAAGTTTTTAACAATGCATTAAAAGCTTCGGTAGTCAGCATATGTACCTCATCAATTATATAGACCTTTTTTTTACTTGCAGTTGGAGCAAGTTTGATTTTCTCGCGAAGCGACCTGATATCGTCAATACCGCGGTTTGAAGCAGCATCAATTTCAATTAAATCCATATTGGATCCGTCCGTTATGGAAATGCATGTTTTACATTTGTTGCATGGAATCGTAATGTCTTCCGACTTCCGACTTCCGACTTCCGCTTGTTTTGCGGTAGACGGTAGACCGTAGACGGTAGACTTCTCGCAGTTTACCATCTTTGCCAAAATTCTGGCGGTTGATGTTTTACCGCTGCCTCTGGGACCGACAAAAAGATAAGCGTGTGATAGTTTATTATTTTGGAAAGACGAAAGAATGGTTTTTTTGACGGTTTCCTGGCCGATTAGTTGTTCTAGCGTTTGAGGGCGGTATTTCAGATAAAAAGCGTTAGACATGATGAATCCCCAGAAGATGATTTAATCCGTGTTCTACCAAATTTTTTATCTCGTCATCCACCGGGATTCCATCCATTGATGCATCTTCAACTGCCTGCGGATAGGAGACTACAATATCCCCGAGCCGTAACCACTTATCAGGCGCTGCCACAAAACCTGCCTGCCGGCAGGCAGGGCCTATTCTCGGAACATGCTGCAGATTTGCAGGAATGGAATCTTCCAGCGCAAAAGATAAAATATTAGTGGTGGAATCTAAACCGCGGTATCTTTGATTTAGTTCATGCATTTTCCTATCCCCTACAATGTTGATTCCAAGTTCGATCCGGCCGGAAATACGAAATCTGTTAAGTATATCCGCCACTACGACCCTGATGTTATCTTTATTGATGTTATATCTTGGGTCAGCATTGACAATAATATTAAACATTAGTTAATTTATCCTTTACTACAGCAGACACGGTAGCACCGTCTGCTTTACCTTTTACTTTTCCCATTACCGCCCCTATTACTTTACCCATATCAACCATTCCGCTTGCACCCAATTCAGTTATAATATCTGAAACTATTTTCGTCAATTCCTCGTTTGTAATTTGCGCCGGAAGATATCCCTCCAGAATTTTAAGTTCTGCTTCTTCTTTCAAAGCCGAATCTTCCCTACCGCCTGAGCGGAAAGCTGCTGCTGCTTCTTTTCTTTTTTTGATCTCCCGCTGACAAACAGAAACAATATCTTCATCAGATAGAGTTTCACCACTTTCAATCTCTTTGTTTTTAATCTCGGACAAGAAAAGCCTTAAGGTTGAAACCTTAATTTCATCTCTTGAAAGCTGTGCCTGCTTTAAATCAGATTTGATTTTACCGCTGAGCGGCAAACTTGCTTTATCTTCCATATCTTTTGGCCCGCATAATTTTTCTGCGTTTTTCAGCCAGATATTCCTGGCGTAGTTCAGAAGGTTTTCTATAGACTGATCTGTCACGGATTTCCTGAACTAAACCTTCTGCCACAACTCTTTTTTGAAATTTTCTGATCACTGAATCAGTATTATCATTAGGACCTGCTTTTACAACTATTGGCATATTTTCTAATGTACAATGTAAAATGTACAATTCACAATTAAATTATTGTGCGCAATTGTACATTGTAAATTATTAATTGTACATTAATTTCTAACACCTCCTTTAAAAAAATTCAAACAAACTTCTTCCAGTTTCCACCTAAAAGGTGAAAATGTAAATGGGGAACATGCTGGGCTTTCCCTCCATTGACCATTACTCTGTACAATTTATCATTCAAATTATTATCAGTAACTAATTTATCTACAGTTTTATATACCTCGGAAAGTAGCAGTCCATCCGAATCTGTTAAATCCCCAATCCCTTTAATATGTTTTTTAGGAATAATTAGAAAGTGTATATCCGCCGAAGGATTAATGTCAGGAAAAACTACCAAATTATCCGATTCATATATAAATTCCTTTGGTATTTCTTTTTTTATAATCCTGCAGAAAATACAGTCATCCATTTATCCTCCCACCATCTTTTTCAATAAATCCAATGTCCTGGTTTGTCTTAAAGCATGCCTTAAATGCAATCTTGGCTCCTGCGCTTCAAATTGGGCCTTGATCTTTGCATCCTGAATTTTATCAACTTCTGCCTGCAGATCGGCATCTGAGATTGTCACATTTTCAGCTCTTGCTACTTCTGCAAGTCCCAGCTCCATTCTGACATTTTTTTCTGCCTGCACTCTCCATTCACTTTTAATACCTTCTAAGGTTTTCCCTTGAGTTTTTAGATAATCTTCCAGAAGTAAACCCATATCTGCAACTCTCCGCTGCAGGGAAACCAGCATTCTGTTTAATTCATCCTGAATTAAAATTTCCGGCAGTTCCACTGTGGTGATTTTTTCTACTTCCTGCAAAATTGCTTCCTCATAATCTAGCTCATTGTTATATGACACATTTGATTCCAAATCTTTGCGGATTTTGCTTCTTAGATCAATTAAGGATAATACACCCATAGCTTTGGCAAAAGTATCATCAGGGCCTTTAGTTTGCCCGTTAGACTGAAAACTTATCGAACCGGTTTGCTGTCCACTGTTACCCGTACCCTGTACACTTGTCCTGGTCTGCCACCGCTTATACAAATCATCAATTACTTTCTGAACTTCATCTTCAGTTACTTGTTTTGGATTTGGCTTTGTAACTTTAATGGTTTTATAATTCCCCACAGTAATTTGTGGTCTATTAGTAATAGTTGCTTTAAATTGTAACTGCTGGCCTTTTACAAAAGAGATTAAATCATATTTTGGGTAATCAATCGGGATAATGTCAGAACCTTTCAATGCTTCAATCAAAAAATTAGGCATGACCGCTTTCAAAACTTCATCCTGAAGTTTAATCCCCAGGTTTTGCTCAGCCATCGGTAAAGGTGCCTGCCCTTTTCTAAAACCGGGAATCTCCACTTCAGAGACCATCTTCTGCAAAGTAGCATCCCAAGTTTGAGCTAAATCAGTCCACGGGGCTGTAATTGTCACTTCCACTATACTTTTCGGTTGTTTAATTATATTTTTTGTTATCATTCTGAAGGGTAATGTAGCAGAAATCAGCTCAAAAATCAACGGATGATTTCCAGAAGCTGCTTAAAAGTTACAAATTTAGTTTCTTTTTCACTCCTTTTTTTAAGCTCTAGTTGATCTTCTGTTCTTTTTGAAACTACAACTCTATATGGAATACCGATTAAATCTGCATCTGCAAATTTGGCTCCTGCAGATACCTCAACCCTGTCATCATAAAGCACTTCAACTCCTTCTGTCCTTCGACTTCGCTCAGGATCTTCGACCTGCAACAATTTATATATTTCTTCTGCTTTATTTTTTACTGCTGGATCTTCTAAATCCAATCCAACTAAATGGACTTTAAATGGTGCAACACTCTCCGGCCAGATAATCCCTTTATCATCATG
>JAUSHE010000034.1 GCA_030648435.1 Candidatus Daviesbacteria bacterium | reverse complement strand
CCCTACTGCCAAAAATATTCTAATTGCAGTTCCAACCGGAGCAAGTATAGATAAATTATCAGCCGGACTCGCTTTATTTTTGACCCTTGAGGCCGCAGGCAAACAGGTCAGCATTATTTGTGATGATAATATTTTAGTTGGCCAATCTCATCTTTTCGGAGTGGATCACATTCAAAAAACTCTACCTTCGACAGAGGGCGGCAATTTAACTTTAACTTTAGAAGGAGTAGCATCATCCGATAATACAATACCGGCATTGGAAAAATTAGACTGGTTTGCCGAAAACAGTAATTTAAATTTGGTTTTTCATGTACTTCCCGGTCAAACCTTTCAGCCGGCCAGAATTGTGCCTAAATATCAAGGGTCTGGTTTTAATTTGATTTTTGTGGTGGGGGCAGTTAATTTGAATGCGTTGGGCAATATTTATTCTCAAAACGTCAGTGCTTTTTCAGGTACACATATTGTAAATCTTGACACTCAAACATCTAATGCTTCTTTTGGCCAAACCAATGTTATAGATTCTGCTGCTGTTTCCGTATCTGAGGTGATGGTTAATTTAATTTCCGACCTGGGATTTAGTTTGGATGCCGATAGTGCCGGTAATCTTTTATGCGGCCTCTTTGATTCAACAAATAATTTATCAGACCCCAAAGCGACAGCAGACACATATATGGCTGTAGCAAATTGTTTAAGGGTAGGCGGGAAAAAGCCCGGTGCTCAAGTTCAAAAGCAACCTGAAGTAGTTTCTTCTATTCCTCAACAGCCGGCATACGATTGGAATGCTCTTTCTGCTGCTATTGGACAAAAAGTTGCGCCTATGGCACCTCAACCTTCACCTGAGGAAAGACCGGCTGGAGAAGGTGTGGTTTCGGAAACTGTTGAACCTGAATGGCTGACCCCCAAAATCTTCAAAGGCACATCATTAGGATAACTCTTGCATATTTTAGATAGTTCTGGTAGTATACGCGCAAGATAAAAAGAGCGACGTTTTGGCACCAAGGTTGTCTCAGAAAGGAATAAGATGCCACTTGATCCAAAAATTAAGCAGAAAATAATTAAAGAATTCGCCACAAAAAGCGGCGACACAGGTTCTCCTGAAGTCCAGGTTGCGCTTTTAACAGAACAAGTTAAAAATTTAACTGATCATTTGAAAGAGCATCCACACGATATTCACTCCAGGAGAGGTCTTTTATCAATGGTTAATAAAAGAAGAAGACTCTTGCAGTATTTATTCAAAAAAGACAACGAAAGATACAAGGTTGTGATTGAGAAATTAGGATTGTCTAAGTGATTGTGATATAATTAGAGAGTTGGGGAGATTTGGGGATTGACAAGAGAGAATTAGTTAGCCTAATTACCTCTTCCGCAGTTTCCAAGTCCTCCGAGAAATATTTAAAGTGCATAAAATTATTACTAAAGAAATAGACCTTAATGGTCGCAAACTAAAGTTAGAAACAGGTAAGCTTGCTATGCAGGCTAACTCAAGCGTGGTTGCCAGCTGGGGCGAGACTGTAGTTTTGGCAACAGTAGCCAGTCAACCTTTAGCTGAGGATAAAGGTTATTTTCCGCTGTCAGTAGAATTTGTGGAAAAGCACTATGCCGGAGGCAGAATTTCCTCTTCCCGGTTTATAAAAAGAGAATCAAGACCTTCAGAGGAAGCAGTGTTGACGGGAAGATTAATTGACCGTTCTATCAGGCCACTTTTTCCTAAAGAATTTAAAGACGAAGTTCAGGTAATTGTCACTGTTTTATCCTTTGACCTGGTTAATGATCCTGATATATTGGGTTTGATTGCTGCCTCAGCTGCGCTGTCAATTTCTTCGGTTCCATGGCATGGCCCTTTGGGTGTTGCCAGAATTGGAGCGGTTGACGGAAAATTAATGGTCAATCCAACTATTGATGAATTAATAAACTCTAATTTAGATGTATTTGTGGCAGCTACAGCTGATAAGGTGGCCATGATTGAAACCAAGGCTAGTCAGGTTCCGGAAGAGTTAGTTTTTAGCGCTATTAAAGAAGCACACAAAGAATCTCAGGGAATAATCGCTTTAATTAATGAATTTGTGAAGGAAGCAGGTAAAGAAAAACAAGCATATTCAACTCTGGCTGAAGAGGTAGAAGAAGCTTTGCTTAAAGAGGTTAAACAGGTTACAAAGGCACGGATTGAACAGGCTTTATTTGATGAGAAAACTGCCTGGCATGATTCAATGGCGGATCAAATCAAAGACGAGTTGGTTACCAAATACACGGAAGTTCTGACACCTTTGATTATCGGAGGGGTATTTGATAAAGTTGCCAAGGAAATAATGCATGATTTGGTTTTGGGCCAGGGCAAAAGAGTTGATGGCAGAAAAATGGATGAAGTTAGACCGATCGAGATTGAGATAGGTTTGTTACCCCGCACGCATGGTTCAGCCCTTTTTTCAAGAGGCGATTCTCAAATATTATCTATAGTTACTTTAGGCGCGCCGTCTTTGGGCCAAACCATTGAAGGGATGGAAGGGGAACGGATCAAGCGTTTTATGCATTATTACAATATGAGCATTAATCCTTTTTCCACAGGTGAAGTTAAAAGAATTGCTGCTCCAAACCGCCGGGATGTAGGTCACGGAGCTTTGGGTGAAAAAGCGCTGGAACCTGTGATTCCTAAACAAGAGCAATTCCCCTATTCTATAAGAATTATCTCAGAGGTTTTAGGAGCAAATGCTTCGACTTCGCAGGCTGCTATTTGTGCGTCATCCCTGGCTTTGTTTAATGCCGGTGTGCCGATTGAGCCGGTAGCAGGAATCGCTTTAGGACTTTTGTCGGAAAAAGATAAATACCAAGTAATTACCGATATGCGGGCGGTGGAAGATTTTTACGGAGAGATGGATTTCAAGGTAGCAGGTACAAAAAATGGTATTACGGCTATCCAGATGGATACAAAGCTTCTCGGAATCAGTTTTGAAGTAATAGAGGAAGCGCTAAAACAGGGTAAAGCTGCCCGTGAGTTTATTTTAGGGGAGATGAATAAGGTTATTGCCGCACCGGGTGAAATGTCTCCCCATGCGCCCCGTGTTGAAATAATTCACATTAAACCGGAAGACATCGGAGCATTGATTGGGCCCGGGGGCAAGAATATTAACGGAATTATTGCCAAAACAGGGGCCCAAATTGATATTGAAGATGACGGAACTGTGATGGTTTCAGCAACCAATCCTGATTCGATTAAAGCTGCACTTTTGTCAATTGAAGGACAATTTAAACAGGTAACTGTTGGGGAAGAATTTACCGGTAAAGTTGTCAGACTGGCTCCTTTTGGGGCTTTTGTAGAAATTGCGCCGGGGAAAGACGGATTAGTTCACATTTCCCAAATGGCTCCCGGACGAGTTGAACGAGTCGAAGATATAGTTTCCGAAGGACAGGAAGTTAAAGTAAGAGTAACTGATGTGACACCTGAAGGAAAAGTCGGATTATCAATGCTTTTTGGAACAGATATTAAACCTGAATCTGAAAGCAGGCCCCGTTCCAGCGGCGGATTTAGACCACGGCCTTCCTTTGGTGACAGGCCCAGATTTGGTAGCGGAGCAAGGCGTCCATTTGGCGGTAGAGACCGCGGCGGTCGCGGCGGTTTTAACAGATAAACTTCAGTATTGGGTAACTACAGGGTTTGATGTAAAATAGGAAACATAAATGGATTCTGCCCGAAGTATTATAGAAGAGTTAAAAATAAAAGTTTTGCAAGCTAATTTGCCTTCCGAAATTTCTGAAAAACTACTTAATCTTTTGAAATTTACTCCTTCCGGTGCTGAACTGGAAGGAGTAGTAAATTACATTAATCTTGTACTTTCCCTACCTTTTGAAAAATATACTCAGGACATTTTAGATCTAAATAGGGCCAAACAAATTTTAGATAAAAACCATTTTGGTTTGCAATCTGTAAAGGATAGGATTTTGGAGTATCTGTCGGTTCTAATTTTACACCAGCAAACCAGACAGATTAACGAATTCCATGCTCCAATCTTAGCTTTTATTGGTTTAGTGGGAACAGGTAAAACATCGTTAGCCTATTCAATTGCAGAATCGCTGGGTAGACCCTTGATAAGAATTCCTTTCGGGGGATTGGGTGATCCGGCAACGTTGCGAGGTTCTTCACGTATTCGTCCGGATAGTGAACCCAGCCAGATTATCAAGGCAATTAAGTCAGCAAAAGTTTCTAATCCTGTTATACTGCTTGATGAAATAGATAGGGTAGCAGAGCAGCAGCGGGTGGATATCATGGGAGTTTTAGTTGAGCTGTTGGATCCTGCGCAAAATCAGGCATTTATGGATCATTATTTGGATTTTCCGTATGACCTGTCGCAGGTTTTATTTATTGCAACAGCCAACAATACCGGAAATATTGCGACAGCCGTGTTGGACCGTCTTGAGCCGATTATAATGCCTTCTTATTCTGATGAGGAAAAACTGACCATTGGTAAAAATTATCTGTTGCCGAAAGCTCTGACAGAAGCAGGAATAAATAGTGGTATATTAAATATTGACGAAACAGTCTGGCCAATGATTTTGCGGCCGCTGGGTTTTGATTCCGGTATTAGATCACTGTCGCGGTCGCTGCAAACTATTTGCCGGAAAGTGGCCAGAAAAAAAGTAGAAGGAGAGTCAGGACCATTTAAAATTACTAAGGAGAATATAGGTGAATTTTTATCAGGATGAAAACATTTAAGCCAAATTTTGCTATAAACCAAAATAACACTCAGGCACTTAGAATTATCCCCTTGGGGGGCGTTGGCGATGTGACGAAAAACATGTACCTTTATGAATACGGTAACGATATCATCATTGTTGATTGCGGAGTAGGATTTCCTGATGAGGCTATGCCGGGGGTAGATTTAGTTATTCCCGATATTACATACCTTAGGGATAAAATAAATAAAATAAGGGGAATTATTATTACCCACGGACACGAAGATCATATTGGCGGACTTGCCTATATTTGGCCCGAGCTTCAGGTCCCTATTTATACTCAAAAATTAACAGCTGGTTTTATCAGGGCAAAATTTACGGAACATAATTTACCAAAAAACAAAATTATTGAAGTAAGTATTGATCAAAAATTGGATTTAGGATGTTTTAAACTGTCTTTTTATCAGGTATCTCATTCAATTCCAGATTCTACGGGTATTGTAATCAATACACCGCAGGGAACCATCATTCATCAGGCGGATTTTAAAATAGATTGGACTCCTGTATCGGGTCAGGTGACTGATGTGGGGAGGGTGGCAGAGCTTGGGAAGGCAGGGGTATTGTTTTTGCTTATTGATTGTTTAAGAGTGGAAAAACCGGGTTTTAATAAATCCGAAAAATCTATTGAAGAATCTTTTGAAAAGGCAACCCTTGAAACTACCGGAAAAATTTTAATTACTATGACATCATCCAACGTTTCCAGAATGCAGCAGGCTATTAATGTAGCAGCAAAGTTAGGCAGAAAAGTGGCAGTGGTGGGCCGCTCTTTTGAAAACAATTTTCAAGTTGCCCGGGATTTAGGGTATTTATCGGTACCACCCGGTATTATCATTGCCCCAGACAGTATTTCTTCGTTTGCGCCTAATAAGCTTTTGATTCTTATTGCCGGTGCCCAGGGGCAATCCGATTCATCGCTTACCAGAGCTGCCAATGAAGAACACAAACAAGTAAAACTTCTTGCGGGTGACAGTGTAGTATTTTCCGCTGATCCGATTCCTTCTACGGAATCCGCTCAAAACGCTCTTATTGATACACTGTCCAGATTGGGATTAAATGTCTATTATTCAGCAATTGCTTCGGAATTCCATGTTAGCGGGCACGCAGCTTTGGAGGAACTTAGATTAATGGTGAATTTAATAAAACCAAAATTTATTTTTCCAATTGGAGGCACATACAGGCATATGGAGGCTTTTTCAAAGATGGCCCAGGGTATGGGATACGACAAAAAACAAATTCTTGATGCAGTGGACGGTGATATTTTGGAAGTTACCAATAATAGTGTTAAATTGGCTTCCTCAAAAATTGATGTTCAAAATGTATATGTGGATGGTTTAGGGATTGGCGATATCGGACATGTAATTTTGCGGGATAGGCAGAAGATGAGTGAAGAAGGGGTTGTTGTGGTGGTCGTATCGGTGGATCAGCATACAGGTCAGCCGGTTTTGCCGATAGATATCATTTCCAGAGGTTTTGTATTTGAGGAGATGGCCAAGGATTTATTGGATGATGCAAAAGTAGTAGTAAAAGAGTCTTTACAAAAACATACCCAGAA
This sequence comes from Candidatus Daviesbacteria bacterium, assembly GCA_030648435.1. Taxonomy (GTDB): domain Bacteria; phylum Patescibacteriota; class Microgenomatia; order Daviesbacterales; family UBA10151; genus UBA10151. The sequence goes on along the minus strand of JAUSHE010000034.1, from coordinate 11,593 downwards.
AAAAGCGGACTGGCGTTTTATCAGGAGAACGGTAGAAGATGTTTTGGACAGGTTTTTGTATAAAGCAACAGAGCGGAGACCGCTGATATTAACAGTGGTAGTGGAGGTATAATATTAATAATGGCAAGACGAAGATCAATTTATAAATTACCTAAATTTAGATTAAAGTCAAAAACTATTACAGCTGTAGGAACACTGGTGGCTTTTAGTTTGGCAGTTTTATCAGGTGTCGCGCTTTTTAGTAATTCAGAAGTTTTGCTGTTTTGGAAAGATTTTTTAAATAAATCTTTAGGAGTTCTTAAAGTTTCTGCACCCTTAATTTTTTTACTATCAGGTTTAGTTCTGACTAAAGCCAAATGGAAAATTGCTCAAAGTAATGTACTGCTTGGATTTATATTGATTATTTTGTCGGTTGGTTCTTTGGTGGCAGCAATAAAATTTGAAAAAGCAGGCTTAATAGGCCAAACTATCTGGTCAGAACTGTCTTCTTTTGTCACTCCGCTAGGAGCTGTTCCTCTTTTGGTTTTGGTTTTTCTGATAGGTTTGGTGGTTTTTTTAAATACTTCCCTGCAGCAGATTTTTGGTATTTTTTCTTTTATTATTACTGGTTTACAAAAAATTCTTGGATTAATTTTTAATAGGCCACGTACTTTTGAGGCAAAACATATTCCTATCAAAGTTTCCGGTGTAGATGACCGTCCGATTGTTTCAAAACCTCAACTTAAGGATCAAAAAGGTTCAATTATTGCTGATGCGCTTGTGCAAAATGTGGCAGGAAAAACATCAATTTGGAAATATCCGCCTGCTTCCCTGTTGTCCGATAAGGTCGGTTCAGCCGCTGACCGCGGAGATGTCAAAAAAAGCGCATCAATTATTGAGAAAACCTTGGATTCTTTCGGTGTCCAGGCAGATGTAGCAGAAGTTAATGGCGGACCAGCTGTTACCCAATATGCTTTAAGGATCTCGGCAGGAACAAAAATTTCCAAAATTGCAAATTTACAACATGATATAGCCTTGGCCTTGGCTACTCCGACAGGTACTGTCCGGATTGAAGCTCCTATTCCCGGTAAATCTCTGGTTGGCATTGAAGTACCCAACCATACGCTTGAAATAGTTGGATTAAAACATGTTTTATCCTCAGATGAGATGCAAAAGCATAAGTCAAAATTGGCTGTGGCTTTGGGCAGGGATACATCATCTAAGCCAATGGTGGTGGACCTGGATAGAATGCCGCATTGTTTAATTGCCGGAACAACCGGTTCCGGAAAATCAATTTTACTTAATGCTTTTATCACTTCCCTGCTTTTTCGAAATTCACCGGATGAGCTTAAGTTAATTATGATTGACCCAAAACGAGTTGAACTCACAAACTATAATGGTATTCCTCATTTATTGACACCGGTAATTACGGAACCGGAAAAGATTTTATCCTCTTTAAAATGGGCTATGGCGGAAATGGATAGAAGGTATAAACTTTTTCAATCTGCAGGGGTTAGGAATATCACCGGGTTTAACGAGATGTCAGGTTATGTCGCCCTGCCGTATATTGTGATAATTATTGATGAATTGGCGGATCTTATGATGTTTGCTCCGGTTGAAATTGAAGATGCTATTACCAGAATTGCTCAACTTGCCCGGGCCACGGGGCTTCATTTAGTGGTGGCGACACAGCGGCCCTCCGTTGATGTTATCACCGGTTTGATTAAAGCCAATATTCCCTGCAGGATTGCTTTCAATGTTTCCTCTATGATTGATTCCCGGGTTATTTTGGATGGGCCCGGAGCGGAGAAGCTGCTGGGACGGGGAGACATGTTGTTTTTGCCGCCTGATGCTTCGAAACCAATCCGTATTCAGGGAGTTTTTGTACAGGATGATGAAATAAACAATTTAATTAAGTATCTTAAAGCAACAGGCATTGCGCCTCAATATACATCTGAGGTGACAGAAATGCCGCTGGGTAGATTGGGAGGTAGGGGTGGGGGTGGAGGCGGAGAAAAAGATGAGCTATTTGAAGAAGCGGTGAGAACCATCTGTCAATATGACAGGGCTTCTGCTTCCCTACTGCAGAGAAGACTCAAAGTGGGTTATGCCAGGGCTGCCAGGATTTTGGATGAGCTGGAGGAAGCGGGAATTGTGGGGCCGGGGGATGGCAGTAAACCCCGGGATGTACTGGTCAGAAATGCCGAAGAATACTTTGCAGCACAAGCTGGAGCTGCTGAGAATTAAATACCTCTTATTATCCCAGTGTTATAATCAATCTATGTCCGAGCAAGCAGGTGACAGTCTAGTGCCGGCAAACGCTATCAAAGGTTATTCTGAATCTATGCAAGTTACCTCTGCTGCAACGGAATTAACTAGTCCTGAAGATGAATTTGTACAGGCAGTCAAAGCAGTAGCAATTCTTGGTAAATTTCCCCAAGGACTTAACTTTAGTGGAAAAGTACTTGTTCCACCACAAAAAGAATGGGCGGAGGATTTTACGACTGTTAGCCCCACAGGTTTTCATCCTCTGCGAGGGTGGGGATGGAATTACTATGATTTCATTGGACGTTGTTTTAACTCTATTGACGAAAATAAGCATTCTTCGCATTTTCCTCAAGTAGCAGACTTAATGAAAAAACATTTTCTTGCGGTTATACCTTATGATGACCCAAAACGAGTTGAAGAGTATAAAGAGGGTTACGCACTTCTAATATACAATACCTTGCAAGACGAGAGTGTTAGGGATAGGGGTGGTAGACATGCTAGAGTAGCTCGGATTTCCTTTTTAATGCCTATGAACAAAGCTCAACAATTTATCCAATTAATAGAAGAAAAAGATAATGGAGCTGATATTGTGGAACAATTTGTTCAAAAAGCTGCGCCAGGAGTAATGGCAAGTAACCTGGGAGAGTCTGGAGCATACAGGGTACAAGCGTCAGAATTAGTCGTTTTAGGTACGAAGTTTCTGAATAATCTTTTGACACAGAGGAATAGCGAATTGTTAAGTATGTCTAATGCTAATTGGATTGGATCAAGATTTTTAGAAAGCGTTGATAAAGCAGTTGTTAAACCATATTCTCAACCAGTAGGATTTGGTATACCACCTTCTTAAATGATTACAATTTCAGATATTTAGCTTTACACCTCGAAGGTGTCAGGCTAAATTTGTGACAAAAACTTCATGATCGTGAATAAAATGAATTTGGTACAATTGAGCGGTGAATGAACATACGATTATTGATTTATTAAAAAAAGGCAAGATTGGGGTGATGCCGACGGATACAATTTACGGCATAATCGGATCGGCTCTAAACCCTCTAACTGTTGAGGAAATTTATGCTTTGCGGAAAAGAGACACCTCCAAGCCGATGATTATTTTGATTTCATCCCTAGATGATTTGTCGGATTTTGATATTGTCTTATCTTCAGAACAGAGAGATTTCTTAAAAAAAGTTTGGCCTAACCCGATTAGCGTTATTTTGCCTTGTCCTGCGGAAAGATTTTTTTATCTTCATAGAGGCAAGAAAAGTTTAGCTTTTAGGATGCCTGACAACAAGCTTCTTTTGCGGATCCTACAACAAGTTGGACCATTGGTTGCGCCAAGTGCTAATTTGGAAAAAGAAAAACCTGCAGAAACAATTAATGAGGCAAAAAAATATTTTAGAAAAAAAATACCCTTTTTCGTTAACGGAGGAAAATTAAAATCCAAACCCTCAACAATGATCAGGTTATATGAAGACGGCAAACAAATAGTTTTAAGGGAGGGCAGTTTTAAGGTTAACTAGTTGTTCAAGAGTTTCATCAATTGGTGTCATTGCTTCTGTGAATCTTTTCTCTTCCGCCTCTTTTCTTCTCCTCTCCAATTGGTCGTCTGCAGTGGCTTTAAAATCTCTAAATTGGTCACCAGTTAAATGTATGTAAGCCAGGATGACTTTTTCGGCACATTGGCCGCTAATCTGCTTTAAATTATTAAACAAAATAATATAAAAATCCTTACCTGTGTCTGTTTGTTTGCTATGACTGACCTCTACTTCGTAAGTTTTTAGGTCTAAGCGGTAATGGTTTTGCAGAGAAGACGGATCAAATTTGGCAAGATCAGTTTGTTTGACGGTTAATTTATCTGACCTGATCAGCTCAATTAATTGAGAAATATAACGATCGGCAGCTTTAGCATCGCCGATTGGCGGAGGCAGTTTGGCAGATTGGTCAGACATTAGTTGTATATTAAGAATTTGAAATCTTTATGTCAATCGGTCATTCTGGTATGATTTGTATCACATGAGAACAGTTGGGCAAGTTTTAAAAGAGGAAAGAGAAAAGAAATTTTATTCGCTGGAAGAGATTGAAAAAGCCACCAAGATTAGAAAAGAATTACTTGAAGCCTTGGAGGGGGGACAATATAATAAGCTTCCTCCGGCTACTTTTGTCCAGGGATTCATTAAAAATTATGGCAAGTTTCTAGGTTTAAATCCTGAAAAGCTTCTGGCAATTTTTAGAAGAGAATTCTCCTCAATGGCGCATCCGCCCAGGATTTTGGAAACTTTCAGTAATCCCATTGACAAAACAAGATTTCGGATTACTCCCACGAAAGTTTTGGTTGGTTTGGTTTTATGCCTTATTACTGTTTTTTTTGTTTATCTGTGGTTTGAATACCGGTTTTTAACCGGCGGTCCTTTTCTAGAAGTGAGTCAACCTGTAGATCAATTTAATACAGCAAGCGTAACACTTTCAGTTACAGGGAGAACTGATCCTGAGGCAAAAGTCAGTATCAACAATCAGGAAATTAGGGTGGATCTTTTGGGCAGATTTGCTCAGGAAATAGAACTTGCGGAAAATATTAATACTGTAGTTGTTAATGCTACTGCAAAAAGCGGTAAAACTACTAAAATATCACGGACAATCTTTCTTAAAAAATAAATTTTATGTTAAACTAGTCACATGGATTTTCTACAAATCGCCCTAATTTTCTTAATTCTTCTTCTCTCTATTTTTTTGGGGATCACAGGAATTCAGGTGTTTTTTATCTTAAGGGATCTCAAGAAAGCTTTGGATAAATTCAATAGTATTTTGCAAACCGGTGAAAATATAGCTGAAGACATTGAAAGACCTGTATCAGCTGCAAGTAATTTAGTCACCACATTAAAAAAAATAATTAAGCCCAAACCCAAGCGTTTCTATAAAAAGGTTCTCTAAGCTATAATAGCTTCATGACGTCTAAACAAATCAGGGAAAAATATATTAAGTTTTTTACGGAGCGCGGACATAAGGAAATTGCTCCGGTAAAGCTGGTGCCGGAAAATGATTCCAGCACTCTTTTTACATCCTCCGGCATGCAGCCGCTAGTCCCCTATCTTTTGGGCCAAACTCATCCTGCAGGAAAAAGATTAGTTAATTCCCAACCTTGTTTTAGGGCAGAAGATATAGAGGAGGTTGGCGATAACCGCCATACCACTTTTTTTGAAATGTTAGGCAACTGGTCGCTTGGCGACTACTTTAAAAAAAAACAACTTCACTGGATCTGGGAGTTTTTGACTCAAGAACTGGGTTTAGCAAAAGAAAAGTTATATGTCTCTGTTTTTGAAGGTAATCGCGATGTGCCAAAAGATGAAGAATCTTTTGAGATTTGGAAAAGTTTAGACATTGCCGAGGATCACATTCTCTTTCATGGAGTTTCTGAAAATTGGTGGTCCCGGTCCGGCTCGCCGGATAAAATGCCAGTGGGAGAAATTGGCGGTCCGGACTCTGAAGTATTCTATGATTTTGGTAATGACAATTTATTGGAAATAGGCAATTCTGTTTTTATTGAGTACCAAAAACAGGAGGATGGTTCTTTGAAAGAGTTATCTCAAAAAAATGTCGATTTTGGCGGAGGATTGGAAAGACTAACAACAGCTATGCTGGATCAGCCCGATATTTTCCAAACAGATCTGTATGATTCTATTTTGAGGAAAATAGAAGAAATTACTAATAAAAAATATACGGAAAACAAAGCAGGAATGCAGGTAATAGCAGATCATATGAGAGCTGCTGAAGCTTTAATTGCCGAAGGGGTAGTGCCTTCTAATAAACTGCAGGGATATGTCTTAAGAAAATTGCTTAGAAGGTCGGCCGTAAAGTTGCGACAACTTAATAAGTCTGCAGATCTTAGTCTAATTGTTTCCGGAAAAGTAATTAAAGACGAGACGGAAAGATTTGGGAGAACAATTGACCATGGGTTAAAAGAAATTGAGAAGCTTGATCATATAAATGGCAAAGCGGCTTTTGATCTTTATCAAACTTTTGGGTTTCCGTATGAAATAACAGAAGAATTGTTTCGGCAAAAGGGGCAAGAGATTGATAAAGAGCAATTTAAGGCTGAATTTGAAAAACACAGAGACCTTTCCAGGGCTGCCAGTGCGGGGATGTTTAAAGGGGGACTGGCTGATAATTCTGAAATAGTAACTAAGTATCATACCGCCACTCACCTGCTGCATCAGGCGCTGCGGACCGTACTGGGATCTTCTGTTTTTCAGAAAGGATCTAATATAACTGCTGAAAGATTAAGGTTTGATTTTTCATATGAGCGGAAAATGACGGACTGCGAAATTAAACAAGTTGAAGATTTAGTAAATCAAAAAATTAAAGAAGATTTGGTAGTGACAAAAGAAATAATGGACAAAGATAGTGCTGGAAAAAGTGGAGCTTTGGGATTTTTTACTGAAAAATATGGAGATCAGGTGACTGTGTATTCGATAGGTGATTTTTCGAAAGAGATATGTGGAGGGCCTCATGTAGAACGTACAGGAGCGATTGGTGGAATTAAGATCACAAAAGAAGAAGCTGTATCGGGAGGTACCCGTCGAATTAAAGCTGAAATTATGTTAAGATAGATTTGATGAGTTTCCTTGATAAACTAACTGCCTTTTTGCCTATCAAGAGAAAAGAAGAAAAGCAGGAATATTTTTTCGCAGCAAATATCGGAATCGAACAGATTACGGTGGCCTTGTGGACAATTTCCGGGAAAGAGTTGAAAATCGCAGAAATTGCCTCGGACAATTATTCATCGCAAGATGAAATAGTCGTAGTTTTGGATAAATTATTAGACAGCGTCATTGGTCTCAAAGAGATCGAACCTCAAAAAATTCTTTTCGGCGTACCACATTCCTGGATTTTGGATGATAATTTAAAAGAAGAATATTTGAAAATATTAAGGAATATTATTAAAGAACTGGAATTATCCCCCATGGCCTATGTCTCGGAAAGTAATGCCCTTATCAATTTCCTTGAAAAAAAGGAAGGTGTCCCCCCAACTGCCATTTTAGTTGGTTTTGAAAAAAATCATCTCAGTGTCATTGTGATGAGAGCAGGAAAGTTGGATGGGGTAAAAATAGTGAAAAGAGGCGAATCAGCAGGTTTTGATATAGAAAAAGCGCTGCTGACATTCACCGATGTTGAAACACTACCTTCTAAGATCCTAATTTATGGAGATAAAGCTGATGAATTAAAGACTTCACTGCTTCCTTTCTCATGGATGGCTAAATTATCTTTCTTGCATTTTCCTAAGATAGAAGTTTTAGAAGAAGATCTACCGATCAAAAGCGTCTGTCTGGCCGGAGGCTCAGAAATGAATGAGAGTATTTCTTACACAGAACAATCAGGCAAACCACAAGCAGCAAAGGTCACTATTCTAGACGAGAAAGACGCAAGTAAGCCGGAGCCTGTTGAAGAAAAAGAAAAGAAAGAATCAAGTGGCGACTTTGGTTTTGTAGTTGGAGATATTGCTGAACAAAAACAAGAAGAAGAAACTCAGGAACTTGTCGTGAACGAGCCAGCTGTTTCGGAATCTCTGGAGGAGCCTCCTGCATTGGCAGAGCAATCTAAAGTACCGTTTAATATTAAGAAATTTATTCCTAAAAAATTAACCACTTTTATTTTTCCCTTGATTGGAGTGGCGGTTTTGATTATTTTATTTTTAGGTTATCTTTTTCTTGCCAAAGCAGATATTAAGATATTTGTTGAGCCGAAAATACTGGAAAAAGATGCAACGGTAACTGCTGATCCGGATCAAAAAACAGTTAATGAGGTAGACAGAATAATTCCCGGCCAAATTGTTACGGTGGAAGTATCCGGTTCCGGTAAAGATAGCGCTACGGGCAAAAAACAAATCGGAGATCCTGCCAAAGGAACAGTGGTTATTATTAATAATACGGACCAAGGACAAAATTTTTCTTCCGGTACCGTACTAGTAACTACCGGAGGATTGAAATTTAAGTTAAATAATACGGCTTCGGTTTCAGCAACATTGTCTGATGTTACTTCAAAGAGCACTAAAACAGTTGAAGTAACAGCTGTTGATATTGGAGCAGACAGTAATATTGCTTCCGAAACTAATTTAAAGATCGGCAACTTCGCAACTTCCCAATTTGTTGCCAAGACGCAGGGGAATTTTTCGGGCGGGACATCCAAGGATGTGACAGTTGTATCAAGCGATGATGCAGCCAGGCTTCTTGCTAAGCTTTCCTCGGACTTAAAACAGCAGGCCCAGCAAAAGTTGCAGGAAAAGTATCCTGACAAAAAGATTCTTCAGGAAGCTTTATTGGAAGGTACAGTTAAAAAGAGCTATAGCAAAAATATCAATGATCAGGCAGGGGAGTTCTCGCTAAACATGAGCATTTCTTACAAAGGAACTGCTTTTAATGATGCTGATCTAAAAACTATTGTTTCTCAGCTGGTTACAACTCAGGTTCCTGATGGTTTCCAGTTGGATCTCTCCGGAACAGAAACTCAGGCAGATGTATCAAAGCTGGAAAAGACCGGTAAGCTGATATTTTTAGCTAAATTCAAGGCCAGAATGATGCCCAGGCTAGATACTGAGAAGATCAAAAAAGAAATTAAGTTTAAATCTCAAGCTGAAGCTGCGGATATTATCAAAAATATGGCGAACGTGTTGGGATCTGAGATTAAGATGACTCCAAATTTGCCCGCTATATTATCACGACTGCCCGTCTTGTTAAAAAATATTACAATTGAAGTCAGACTGAAATGACGACTATCATCAGGAAATCTCAGGGCAAGCTGTTATCTGTAGGGTTTTTATTAGTTGGTGTTATTATGCTGATGCAGGTAGTATTGCCGACCATTTCTTTTCAATTGTGGGCTTGGGGACAGGCGATGAATAATCAGATATTAGTAAGCCCTATCCGGCCCAATGAACAGGTTTTAGGAGTTTCTGTGGAGAATAAAGACAACTTTCCTGCATTTGTATCTTCATCAGCTCCAACAGAGAGGATTTATGATAAATTTAGCCTGTCTGTCCCTAAACTAAAAATTCAAAACGTTGATGTTTTTGTTGATAATAATGACTTATCTATCGGTTTATCTCATCTGCCCGGATCTGCGTTGCCGGGGGAGAAAGGCAATGTTTTTATATCCGGTCATTCGGCTCTGCGGCCGGCTTTTTCAATAAAACAAGCTTTTTTTTCGAACTTAACAGATCTGAAAAAAGGAGATCAAATCATAATTAATACACCCGGATCAAAATTTGTTTATGAAGTAATTGGTTTTAAGGTAGTTAACCCGTCGGATCTTTCAGTGATAGCGGCACCCGAACCTACGGGCAGATATGTTTCTTTAATGACTTGTGTGCCACCAGGCCTGAACTTTAAAAGACTAGTAGTTTTAGGTAAGATGATCTGAAAATGAAATATTTAGGGGTGGACTTTGGACTACGAAGAATAGGTTTGGCTATATCGGATGGTGAATTGGCTTCCCCCTGGCAGGTTATTGATGCAAAAAAATTTTCCGAAACTATAAAAAAAGATAATTTTGAGAAAATAATTGTTGGTTTACCGGAAGGCAAAATGGGCAAAAATGTAGCCGGATTTGTTAATGCGCTGCGGAAACAGGGGTTTGTAGTTGAAACTGCCGATGAAACGCTGTCAAGTCAAAAAGCACTGGAAGTTATGATTGAACAGGATAGAAAGCAAAAAAAACGCCGTAGCAATGATGCCACTGCAGCTGCTATAATCTTACAAAATTACCTGGACTCACAATGAAGAAATATATAACTTTTAAGAGATTTATCTCGCAAGCTCTGCTTATAATCGTTATAATAATTATAATTTTTATAATCCGCAATTGGTGGGATAGTCAATTCTCTCCGGTTTCGCCGAATTCAACTACTAAAGTTTTTGTGATAGCTAAAGGTAGTGGTGTATCAGGGATTGCCAAAAAATTAAAACAGGAAAACCTAATTAAATCCGAGCTGGCATTTAAGATTTATGTCAAACAAGGCAATATTACTAATAAACTCCAGGCGGGTTCATATAAACTTTCTTCCTCAATGTCTCTCAAAGAGTTGGTGGAAAATTTACAAACCGGCAGTGAGGATATATGGGTCACTTTGATAGAAGGCTGGCGGGTGGAGGAAATGGCGGAAAAACTAAATGGAGAATTGAAAATTGACAATGGAGAATTCTTAAAAAAAGCAAAAGAAGGATATATGTTTCCCGATACATATCTTTTTCCCAAAGAGTCAACAGTTGGATATATTACTGATACTTTAAGGAAAACTTTTGACAAGCGCTTTACTGCTGAACTTAAGTCAAAAATACACTCTCAAGGATTAACCGAAGACCAGGGAGTAATCCTAGCTTCAATTGTGGAAAGAGAAGCCAGATCAGATAAAGTAAGGACACAGGTAGCCAGTATTTTACTTAAAAGATTTAAGATAGATATGGGGCTAAATGCGGATGCGACAATCCAATATGTTCTGGGAAAACAAGTGGATGGTGGATGGTGGAAGAAAAATTTGACTAGGGAGGATTTAAAAATAGCTTCACTGTATAACACTTATTTGCACAGAGGTTTCCCGCCAACCCCTATTAGTAATCCTTCCTTATCATCGCTTGAAGCTGTGGCGAACGCAGATTCCAGCACTCCTTATTTATATTATTACCATGATTCAAAAGGCAACTCATACTACGGCAAAACCCTGGAAGAACATAACCAAAACGTCGCCAATTACCCATGAGTACGTATAATTTTTGGGGGAAGGTTAGGAAGCATAATCAACGGGGGAAGCAGTTAGGTTTTCCGACAGCCAATGTTAATTTAACTAAAAATATTCCTGAAGGGATATATATTTCCAAAACCAAAATTCAGAGGCAAATATACCCGTCACTGACTTTTATCGGCACAGCTAAAACTTTTAACGAGAAAAAATTCCACGCAGAAACATATATTTTGGATTTTAATCAAAATATTTACGGCAAATGGATTTCTGTAAAGCTTTTTAAAAAAATCAGGAACAATAAAAAATTCAATTCTGCAAAAGATTTAATTGCCCAAATGCAAAAAGATCTGCAAGAAGCCAGAAAATATTTTAGCCAATTTGCCTCTTGACGGGTGAGTGAATTTGTGGTAAATTGAATTTAATTCAATAGAAAAAACGGAGGCGTACGAAAACGTATGCTTCCTTTTGTTGATTCCTGCCACAGCGGGATAAATCTGTCCAAAAGGCCATCTACTAATGTCATTGAATACAAATACAAGCGTACGTAAATACTTCGGCAAAACTCCGGCTGTTCCAGAACTTAATTTAATTCAAATTCAATTGGATTCATACAATGAC
>JAUSHE010000046.1 GCA_030648435.1 Candidatus Daviesbacteria bacterium | reverse complement strand
AAGGCAATGGTTTCTATCAGTAATCTTTTTACCTTTTCTGCATTTTCCTGCATTCTTTCCAAGATCAGCTCAAAGGAAACAGCTTCTTCTCCCTCTCTCCAGCAGTCATAGTCAGTAACCATGGCAATTGTTTGATAGGGGATTTTCAGTTCATTGGCTAAGGTAACTTCCGGAACAGTAGACATATTAATCAGATCCGCTCCCCATTTTTGAAACATGATTGATTCTGCTTTAGTAGAAAACCTTGGTCCTTCAATGGTGATCATTGTGCCTTTCGGATGATAGTCAACCTTTATTGTTTTAGCCGCCTTGACTAATATATTTCTTAAAGTTAGATCAAAGGGCTCAGCCATTGGTGTATGTATGACTTCGTTATCAAAAAAGGTCAGAGCTCTTTGTCTGGTAAAATCAATAAATTGGTCTATAAATACAAGATCCCCGGGTTTGAAATTTTCTTTTAATGATCCACAGGCAGTAGTAGCCAGAATATGGGTACATCCTGCCTCTTTCAATGCCCAAATATTAGCCCGGAAAGGGATTTGGGAAGGAGCAATATTATGGCCTTTGGCATGACGTGCCAGAATCACCACTTCTTTTCCGCCCAGTAAACCGGTGCTTAGCTTGTCCGAGGGTTTGCCATAAGGGGTTTTTACCTCAATTACTTTTGCGTTTTTAAGCAGCTTTGGGTTATCAAGACCGCTGCCTCCGATAATGCCTGTTTTTTTATTCTTTGTCATAGGTTACAAGAAACTCTAATTTATACTTGCTTAACTTTTTACTTCCACCTAAAAAAGGCAGATCAATTAAGAAACTCATGGCTATAATTTCTCCGCCTAGTTTTTCCACCAATCTTGTGGCGGCTGCAGCTGTCCCGCCTGTGGCCAGCAAATCATCTACAATTAAAATCCTCTCTCCTTTTTTGATGGTATCTTTGTGTATTGCCAGAATATCTTCTCCGTACTCTTTCTCAAAGCGCTCTTCAATAGTTTGATATGGAAGCTTCCCCTTTTTTCTTATCAGACATACTCCGGCGCCGATTTTATAGGCAATCGGGGCGGCCAGCAGAAATCCCCGGGCATCTATTGCTGCAACTTTATCAATTTTTTGATCCTTAAAAGATTTGGCCATTTTTCCCACAATATATTTAAATAAGCGGGGGTTTTGCAGTAGGGTAGTGATGTCTTTGAAGTTAACGCCCTGTTTTGGCCAGTTTGGAATCTCGCGGATGTAAAATTTAAGATTCATAATTTAGTGATTTTAATTGCTTCCGAAGGACAATTTTGAGCAGCTTCTTCCAGAATAGGCAGATCCCGGAAAGTTGGATTATTTTTTACTCTTGATATTAAATCTCCATCCAGTTCAAAAAATTCAGGGGTAGTTGTAACACACATGCCGCAGGACGAGCAGAGAGAGCGGTCTATCTGTACTTTAATTTCTTTCTTAGTTGTATCTTTCATAATAAATTCTTTCTTTGGCAAAATTGATTTTTTCTAAAGCTTCTTGCGCATCAATGATCATAGATTTGTTGCCGCAAAGATAAGTATACAATTTCTTTGCAGGTACGGAGCCTACAAACTTGACAAGCGGTTCAACCAGATGGCCGGTAATACCTTTCCATAAAGCAGAAGGCTTAGACAGCACCAGCTGATAGCTGAAGTTAGGATTTTTGGTTTTAGCATTAAGCCAGTCAAGCAAGCAAAGATCTTTTTCCTCCCTTAAGCCCCAAAACAAAAGTATCTTATTCCGGCTGTTTTTTAGAAGTTCTTCAATCATAGGAATCATTGAAGCAAGTCCACAGCCGGTTGCTGCCATGACATTAATACCAACACGATCTCCATCGAGGCTAAAAATCCCTTTAGCAGAGGAGTGTTGAACAATTTGTCCTGTTTTTAAACTTTCAAGGAATTTACTCCCCGGACCGGCAGGAGTTATATCTGCCAGAATTTCCCAAGAAGGTAGTTTAGAAGGATGGCTGGCAAAAGAATAGCTCCTGAAAAGCGAAGGTCCGATTTTAATAACCGTAAACTGTCCCGGTTCAAAAATGAATTTTTCTTTGTCCAGTACCTTGAGTTTTATCAGGTTAAATTTGTAGTTTAATTTTTTATTAGAGATTACTTCCGAGCTAAAAAAAACTGCCGCCATATTTTTATTGGTTGACAATAACCGATATATAGATTAATGTCAATGGAATGAAATTCAAAACAGGCTGTCATAAGTGCTTTTCTGCTCTTTCTACAGAAGCTAGAGTAGAGATTGTTAAACTTCTGCAAAAAAGTCCAAGACTAAGTGTTTTGGAAATTGTTGGTCATTTTAGCCTGACTCAGCCAACCATATCACATCATCTGAAATATTTGGAAAAATCAGGAATTTTAATTTCGAAGAAAGAAGGCAGGCGCGTCTATTATTGCCTTAGCCCTCTTTGCGGAAAAAATGAATGCAAAATTTTTTAAAAATTCAAAACTTATTTGTATCTGTAGACAAGAAAACCGTTGTCAGTAATTTTTCTCTGATCGTACAAAAAGGAGAAGTACATGTCATCATGGGACCTAACGGATCCGGAAAATCAAGTCTCGCTTTGGCGCTGATGGGGCATCACAGCTATCAGGTAAAAGGGGCAGCCACAATAGGCAACCATGATCTGCTTACTCTTACGCCGGACCAAAGAGCTAAAATGGGACTTTTTTTGTCTTTTCAAAATCCGGTTGCGGTGCAGGGTGTGACATTGGGCCAGCTGATATTTTCTTCCTGTAGAAGCATCCAGGGCGAAGGAATAGATATTAAAAAATTTTACAGGCAGATTAAAAAGAAAGCAGGACTTTTGGGCTTAAAAGAAGAAATACTGGAGCGTGATGTTAACGACGGTTTTTCAGGCGGGGAAAAGAAAAAAGCTGAAATGCTAATTGCGCTATGTTTAAATCCTAAATTTCTCATATTTGACGAGATAGACTCAGGGCTGGATGCAGATGCATTTAAAAAAGTTGCGCTGGCAATAAAAAATCTTTCCCAAAAAGCCGGCGTAATTCTGATTACTCATAACCCAAAAATCCTCAAATTTATTAAAGTTGATTTTGTCCATATTTTTAAAGAAGGAGAAGTTATAAAAAGCGGGAAAAGCCGGCTGGTTTTAGAAATAGAGGAAAAAGGTTATGCAAAAATTTAACGGTTTAAGCCGTCAAACAGTTAAACAGATTTCAGCTTACAAAAATGAGCCGTTGTGGATGAGAAAAAAAAGACTTAAGGCTTTGTCTGTTTTCGAAAAACTCCCAATGCCCCTAAAAGGTGGAGATTTGACAGGGCTGGATTTTAACAAAATCCATTATTATTTAAAACCTAAAGAGGGTATTAAAAAATTATGGAAAGATGTGCCGGCAGAGATCAAAAAGACTTATGAAAGATTAGGCATCCCTCAAGCCGAACAAAAGTTTTTGGCAGGAGTAAAAGCACAGTGGGACAGTGAAATGATATACGGATCACTCTTAAAAGAGATAGAAAAAAAAGGAGTGATTTTTTTAAGCATGGATGAAGGTTTGAAACAATATCCTGACCTTGTGAGGGAATATTTTGGGACAGTAGTATCTATCTCTGATAACAAATTTGCTGCTTTAAATAGTGCTGTATGGTCGGGCGGCTGTTTTATTTATGTGCCGCCAAAAGTATCCATTAGCTTGCCGCTGCAGGCATATTTCCGTATCAATGCCAAAAATATCGGGCAATTTGAGCGGACTCTGATCATTGCTGATGAAGGCAGCTTTGTTCATTATATAGAGGGCTGCACAAGCCCGATTTATACTACGGATTCATTGCATGCCGGGGTAGTGGAGATTATTGTTAAAAAAGGCGCCAGGGTCCGTTATACTACTGTGCAAAATTGGTCTAAAAATGTTTATAACCTGGTGACCAAAAGAGCAAGGGTTGAAAAAGAAGGAATTATAGAATGGGTAGATTTTAATAATGGTTCAAAACTAACCATGAAATATCCCTCCGCAATACTGCAAGGTAAAGGTGCCAAAGTAGATATGCTTTCTTTGTCAATTGCCGGAGCCGGGCAGTGCCAGGATATTGGAGGTAAAGCCGTGCATCTGGCCTCGGAAACTTCATCAGTAATCAGATCGAAATCTATTAGCCATCATGGAGGCATCACCTCCTACCGCGGTTTAGTAAAAATTGGGCCCGGCGTGAGCCGGATAAAATCCAAAACAGTTTGCCAGGCTCTAATTTTAGATGATAAGTCAAAGTCTGATACCTATCCGGCCATTTTAGCTGCAAGTCCAAATTGCGAGGTTAGCCATGAGGCAACAGTTTCCAAGATTTCCGAGGAGCAGATTTTTTACCTTAGATCAAGGGGGATAGAAGAGAGTGAAGCTGAAATAATGATTGTTAATGGGTTTATTAAGCCGCTTACCAAAGAGTTACCTTTTGAATATGCCATTGAATTAAATCAACTGATAAAGATGGAAATGAAAGGAGCAATATGAAACGCATATATTTTGATTCTGCTTCAACATCCTTGAAACCTAAGCAGGTTATTGATGCTGTAGTGGATTTTTATCAAAACTACACAGCTAATATACATAGAGGTATTTACCGGGAATCCGAAGAAGCAACAAAGAGATATGAAGAGGTCAGAAACAAAGTTGCCAAGTTAATTAATGTCAAAAGTGATGAGATTATCTTTACCAAAAACACTACTGAAGCTATTAATCTGGTAGCCAAAACCTGGGGGGAAGTAAATATTAAGAAAGGTAATAAGATTTTGAGTACCATAATGGAGCACCATAGTAATTTATTGCCCTGGCAGGAGCTGGCTAAAAGAAAAAAAGCCAAAATAGTTATGCTGGATTTAGATTTGTCTAACATTGACCAATTGTTGCAAGGTGTAGTTTTGGTAGCTATTACTCATGTTTCTAATGTATTGGGAACTATTAATCCTGTTGCAGAAATTACTAAAAAGGCT
This sequence comes from Candidatus Daviesbacteria bacterium, assembly GCA_030648435.1. Taxonomy (GTDB): domain Bacteria; phylum Patescibacteriota; class Microgenomatia; order Daviesbacterales; family UBA10151; genus UBA10151. Next base: position 616 of record JAUSHE010000046.1, on the reverse strand, counting down.
CATCAGGCAGGAGCCTTAGTTTTAGTTGACGGAGCCCAGGCTGTCGGGCATATGAAAGTAGACATTAAGAAATTAGGCTGTGATTTCTACTCCTTTTCCGGCCATAAAATGCTCGGCCCTTCAGGAGTAGGGGTGTTATGGATGAAAAAAGAAATGGCGGAGACGCTGTCGCCATTTTTGTTAGGAGGGGGAATGGTCGGTCAAGATACGCCGCAAAAGTTTGAAGCAGGGACGCCTAATATAGAGGGCGTGATTGGCTTGGGAGCTGCGATAGATTATTTAAATAATATTGGTATAGAAAAAATCCGGCTGCATGAAAAAGCTTTAACTCAGTATGCTTTAAAAAAGCTTTCAGGAATTAAAGGGATAACTATTTATGGCCCCAAAAAAAGGGCAGGTATTATTTCTTTTAATATTACCGGCATTCATCCCCATGATTTAGCCGGTTTTTTAGATAAAAAAGGAATAGCGATTAGGGCCGGCAATCATTGCGCCACGCCGCTCCATGAAAAATTAGGAATTAAATCTTCTGCCAGAATAAGCTTTCATATTTACAACAGCAAAGAGGAAATAGATAAACTAATAAAATGTTTACAACAGATTTAACAGAAGAAAT
>JAUSHE010000018.1 GCA_030648435.1 Candidatus Daviesbacteria bacterium | reverse complement strand
TACTTTGAAGATCCAAAAAGAAAAGCTGCCTTGGAAGAAATAGAAAGATTAACAGTAAAATAATGTATTCGCCAAAATTCAAAATTGTCTGGATAATATTATCTGTTGTTGCGGGACTGGCAATTATCCTTTTTTCTTTATTCCCGCTTTTTAGTGCTTTTTAAAATAGCTTTTGCAGTATAATAGCCTCATGAATTTAAAGACACCGCTTTCAGCACTTGTTGGGATTGGGCCGGGGATTTTTTATAAACTTAAAAGATTAAATTTAAATACTGTTGAGGATCTGATTTATCATTTTCCCTTTAGATATGATGATTTTTCCAATTCTACTTCGGCGCTGGAAGCAAAAATAGGGGAGACTGTGACTTTGCAAGGGGAAATCTGGTCTATCCAAAACATTTTTACCAGGTCGCGGAAGATCATTACCAAAGCCGTATTTAATGACGGCACATCTCCAATTGAACTGACCTGGTTTCACTCTTCCTGGCTGACTAAACAAATCCAAACAGGGGACAGACTGCAGGTATCAGGCAAGATCAGTAAATATAAAAATAAACTTTCAATAATTGCCCCCAAGTGGGAAAAACAGCTTCCCACTCGTCAAGTGGGAACGCAAATCCATACAGGAAGACTTGTACCGGTTTATCCGGAAACAGATGGACTTAGTTCCAAGTGGCTGCGGACTAAAATAGATAAACTTCTGCCGCAAATATTAGATAAAATACAAGACCCATTATCAGCCCAAATTAAACAGGAGATGCTACCTCTGAGTGAAGCAATCCAACAAATTCACTTTCCCGAAAGCTGGGAACAGGCAGAAAAAGCACGGAAAAGATTGGGATTTGATGAACTTTTTTTTGTGTCTTTGGCAACGCAGAAAGCAAGGTTGCAGTGGCAAAAAAAACCCTTGGTTAAACCGTTAACAATCAATTTAGACAAATTAAACCAATTCATAGGTAAGTTCCCGTTTAAACTGACTAAAGCGCAACAAAAAATTCTGCAGGAAATTATCAGCGATCTTAAGAAAGAGCAACCCATGAACAGGCTAATCCAGGGAGAAGTGGGGTCAGGCAAAACAGTAGTAGCTGCAATTATCACTTATCTGGTCCACTTAAATGGCTTAAAAACATTATTCATGGCTCCTACGGAAATTTTGGCATTCCAGCATTTTGAAACTATCTCTAAATTTTTAAAACCTTATAAAGTTAAAGTGGGGATTTATACAGGCAGTAAAAAAGATGCCAAGGATGCGGAAGTTATAGTCGGCACACACGCCCTTTTATCTGGTAAATTACTAACTGGTAATGTCGGTCTTGTAGTTGTTGATGAACAGCAAAGATTTGGCGTGGAACAACGGACGCTACTTCGTTCCAAAGCCAGAATTCCGCATTTTTTAACCATGACAGCCACCCCAATTCCGCGGACAGTTGCGCTGACTTTATACGGCGATCTTGATATGTCCGTGATTGATGAAATGCCGGTTGGACGGCAAAAAGTCAAAACATTTCTTGTGCCGGAGAGGAAACGAGCTGATTCATATAAATTTATTGCCAAACAAGTTAGTGAAGGCGGCCAGGTTTACATTATTACACCTTTAATTGAACTTTCGGAAACTCTAACAACAGTCAAAGCCGCCAAAGTAGAGTTTGAAAAACTTAAAAAGATTTTTCCAAACCTTAAATTAGATCTGCTTCACGGCAGGATGAAAGGATCTGAAAAAGAAAAAATAATCAGGCAGTTTAGAGACGGTAAAACTAATATTTTGGTTTCAACATCAGTTGTTGAGGTCGGCATGGATAATCCAAATGCAACTATCATGATAATCGAGGGAGCCGAGCGGTTTGGATTGTCGCAACTTCACCAACTCCGGGGCAGGGTAGGCAGGGGAGACAAACAATCCTACTGCTTACTGTACACATCGGGTGTGGCAAGTAAGGAAAGAGGTCGGTTGAAATACCTGGAAACTACTTTTGACGGACTAAAGCTCTCGGAATTGGACTTAAAAATCAGGGGCAGCGGGCAAATTTTCGGGACCCTGCAGTCAGGCAGGTTTGAATTTAAGATAGCAAGTTTTTCCAATATTACCCTGCTGGAAAAAACTAAGGAGTCAGCGCAAAAAATACTGGCCGAAGATCCAACTCTTGACAAATACCCGCTGCTCAAGGCAAAATTACAGGATATTGCATCCGGCGTAATGCCGGATTGACCTGACTAAAATGGCCGGAGAACCGAAAAGAAGACATTCTAAAGCCCGCAAAAGAACAAGAAGAGCTGCGATTAAATTGGCGGTTAATCTTGTAACCTGTAAAAATTGCGGCAAGCTGACTTTATCTCATGTAATTTGCAAGGAGTGCGGATTTTATAAAAGTAAAGCCACCGTAAAAGAAAAAGTCCGGGTTACGAAAGCATGAAGAAAAAATCTGACCCGAGGCACCTCCGAAGAGCAGCAATAATGCAGGATTTATTTTCCTGGCAATTTAAGACTGATAAAAAACCAAGGGTAAAAATAGCAAAAATAGTCAATAAGCTTTCTGTGATCGATAAACTCATTGCAAAATCTGCACCGGACCGGCCGATCGGGGAAATAAACCGGATTGATTTAGCTATCTTGCGTCTTGCAGTTTTTGAGTTAATAATAGAAGTAGGGACACCTCCAAAAGTAGTAATTGATGAGGCAATAGAGCTTGGGAAGGAGTTCGGATCCGACTCGTCAGCGGCTTTTATTAATGGTGCCTTAGGAAAAATAATTAAGCTAAGAAAAATACATACATGAATCAGGAACTGGAAATTATACAAGCTATTGCAGAACACCTAGGTCTTTCGCCGGAAGACTTAGACCGGCATGCGCTACTCCGGGAAGAATTGAATTTGGGGCCGATTGAACTGCATGACCTGCTTTCGCATCTGTCTCATAAATTTCAAGTCACTTTTGACTCAGATGAATTAGAAAACTTAAAAAAAGTAGACGATTTAATAGTACTTATTGAAGATAATCTATTAGACTAATGCAGACTTACGACTTCACAAAACTCCTGAACACTCTTCACTTGAAGATGAATAGTATCAAATTGCTGGAGCAGGCTTTTTTACACAGATCCTATTTAAATGAAGTAAAACAGTACATGGAATCAAATGAGAGATTGGAATTCTTGGGAGATTCCGTACTCTCGCTGGTGATTTCTTTTCATCTTTATCTTTTAAGACCGAAAGACAATGAAGGGGAATTAACCAATTTACGGGCTCATATTGTTAAAACAGTATCTTTAGCCAAAGCTTCCAAAAAACTGGAACTTGGACAATATCTGCTTTTATCCAAAGGAGAGGAAATCTCAGGCGGAAGGGAAAATCCACAATTGCTGGCTAACACTTACGAAGCACTTTTGGGGGCAATTTTTATTGACCAGGGTTTTGAAAAAGTAAAAACTGTTATCGGGCAAACTCTGCTGCCATTTTTTGAAAAAGAATTAAGAACCGGCCCTCCAAAAGATGCCAAATCAAATTTACAGGAAGTAGTTCAACAGAAATTTAAACAGTCTCCCAATTACAAGATTTTAGAAACCCGGGGGCCTGACCATGCCAAAGAATTTGTGGTAGCGGTCTATGTATCCGGTAAAGAAGTGGGCCAAGGGGTGGGCAATAGCAAACAAGCAGCCGAAGAGCAAGCTGCAAGACTAGCTTTACAAAGCCTCATTCCTTAAGTTATACTTGACCCCCATGCTAAAGATACGACTGATGAGAATTGGGGCAAAGAAGAAACCATTCTACCGGGTGGTAGCGGTTGACGGCCGATCAAAAAGGAGCGGTGCCTATATTGAACTCCTGGGAACCTACAATCCACTAACAGAACCGAAAGATATCAAATTAAAACAAGACAGAATTGATTATTGGATAAAACAGGGGGCTCAACTTTCAACCGGATTTTTACGGATAACCGGCAAAGCACCCCAAAGACTCCCAAGAAAACCTAAGAAGGAGAAAAAGGCAGAGTCGTCAGCTATCAGTCCTCAGCCATCAGAAAAAATAGAAGAGACAAAAACTAAAGCAGTTGTGAAAGAACCAGAAGTCCCTGTTCAAGAAACACAAACCACACAAGAAAAAACGGAGGAAAAATCTGACAGCTGAAAGCTGAAGACTGAAAGCTTCTATGAAGGATCTGCTTAGTTTTATCGTAAAAAACATAGTCACCAAACCAGAGGCTGTTTTAATTGACGAGCAAATTAAAGAAGGCAGTGTTAATCTTCTTTTAACTGTTGATCCCTCCGATATGGGTATTATTATCGGAAAAGGCGGCCAGACAATAAGAGCCATCAGAAAACTGCTGACAGTCAGAGCCATTGCTGAAAATTTAAGAATTAATCTTCAACTCTCGGAACCACCTGTTGCACCAGTGGAAGCGCCTGAATGAAATTTTCCATTATCACTCTTTTTCCGGAGGTTTTTGATCCCATTTTAAATTCATCGATTCTTAAGCGCGCCCAAAAAAAAAGACTTGTCGAGTTTGAACTGGTTAACTTACGCAATTTTGGGGAAGGCAGACACCAGGTGGTTGATGACAGGCCCTATGGCGGAGGAGCAGGGATGGTACTGAAGGCTGATATATTATCAAAGGCCCTCGTCTCCATAAAAAAATACGACAGGGTTATTCTTACTTCAGCTTCCGGTAAGCAATATAAACAAAAAATGGCTCAAAAATTATCTAAAATAAATCATATTGTAATAGTATGCGGACATTATGAGGGGGTAGATCAGCGGTTTATTGAAAAATATGTTGATGAAGAAATTTCAATCGGGGATTATGTCTTAACCGGTGGGGAAGTTCCTGCGATGGTTATAATTGACTCAGTAACCAGGCTTATTCCCAAGGTTCTGGCAAAACCGGAAGCTACTGTAAATGAGTCTTTTTCAGAAAAATTGCTTGAGCATCCGCAATACACCCGTCCGGAGGAATTTGAAGACAGTAAAGTTCCGGAAGTTTTGCTTTCCGGAAACCATGGCGAAGTTGATAAATGGAGAGCAGAAATGTCCCTAAAAAAAACCAAAAAAATTAGACCTGATTTGATCACTCAAAAGGATTAGATTTGCCGCGGGGAGACTCAGCTGTTGCGGGTATTGTTCTCTTAATACTCTCCAAGGTGCTTATTAATCCTTCATCATTCTGACTTAGCTCAGGTAAAGGTGAATCTATCATCCCATAATTTTGCGGCAATGCTGCATATAAAACCTGTAGCGCCAGCGCCACATCAACATTCTGCTGACCTTGATTGGATGAGACATCAATACTTTTGACCCTGATTAGGCGCGGTGAGTTATCCAGATTATTTAGTATAGTCGAAAGCAGTATCCTGGGCCCTTTCAGCTCCAGCTTAACATCAAAACTGTCTGAATTACCCACTTTAGCAGATGAGTTGCTTACGGTTATTGATGTCATACTAAAGCCTGGTTGTATAACTAATTGCTGAAGAAGGGCAAATGTGTTTCCAAAATCTTTTTCCGGTGGCAAAGCATTTAAAACTAATTCTACTTTCCTTGATAAATCCTTATCGTTTAGGTTTTCTAAAGCAGCAACTTTAATATCAAGCAGTTTTGATCGATTAATCAATTTTTCTGTTGATTTTTGGCCAGCTATCAATTTCATTGTTTGTGGATAAATTGCAAATACAATCAGAAACAGGCTGGACAAAGATACTATAGCCGGAAATATATACAATCTATATTTGCTGTAAAATTTAATGATCTCTTTTTTCATAATATTTCCGATTTAATTTTGAAGCTGATTCTATAGAACCCGTCTCTGCCCCTGTTTAAACTTTCCACTGAAACTTCTCTAATCTGGCCATCATTACTTTCCTGATCAGTTAAATTACTCAGTAAATTATCCAGACTGATACTATCAGGCACTATTGCAACAAAAGTTACTACACCTGCCTGATTAATAGAAATAGCATTTATGATCACAGAGGGAGGTATTAATTTGTCCATCAACTGATACACCAGAGACTGCTTTGATGATACCCCCAGATATTGATCAATAACCTTCAATCTATCCTTCAGCAACATCAGATATCCTTGAGTGCTCTTCAAATCCGACACTCTTTGCTCAGCTGCAACTACTTTTGTTTGTACTGGAGCCATACTACGGCCCTGTAAGATGCGGAGAGCCACTGTTAAGGAAGTCAAAAAAATCATGGTCAGAATAATAATGATCCCGATCAGCTGGATTTTATAAAACTTGGCTCTTTGAATTGCTAAAGCTATATCTTCAGGCGGCAGCAAGTTAATGGAAATTTTCATTTTAAGGCTAGTCCTCTTCTCTTAAAGCCAATCCTACAGCAATAGAATAGGATGGCGCCTCCTGGGCTAATCTTGCAATCGAGCCTTGATCTTTGATAATGGGAAACCATGGATCTGCTTCCTGAACCTCCAAACCTAAAATATTTGCCAGATAAATAACCAGTCCCGGCATTTTTGCTCCCCCTCCTGATAATACAACCCTTTTAATTGGATCGTGTAGAGATTTTGTCTCAAAGGCCTGAATCACTCTTTTTCCCTCACCGGCTATAATATCTACAATGGGTTTTAAAGCTTCAAAAACCTTACCTCCCAATTGATCTTCCATAAGTCCATAAATCTTTTTATATTGCTCAGCTTGACTAACTTCAAAATTAAAATGCTGAGCCAGTGAACGGGTCAACGTCATACCACCGGTGGAAATTGAACGGGTCAGCCAAATCAAACCTTTGGAAACTGCAGTAAAATCCGTAGTAGTAGCTCCCATCTGCATAATTAAGGTGCCGGGGGAAAAAGGATTATTTCCCACCAAAGACCTGGTAGCCGCTATAGTTTCTGTCTCCAGGGCCCGAGGCCGCAGATTTGCCATCTGTAAAATCTTGATATATTTGGCCACTATGCGTTTGGGGGAAGCAATTACCAATACCACTGTCTTGGCATTAGTTGTTTTTGCCTGCGAACGGAATAGCACCTGCCAGTTTAAATTAACTTCGGCCAAAGACATGGGGATAAATTCTTCTGCAGCATAGCGAATGGCTGATGTAAGCTCATTATCTGTAAGATACGGCAAATCATCAATTACTCTTGTGAAGACCCTTGATTCGGGAAGTGCCACCACTACCTCTTTAGTATCTATTTTTGAAGCTGAGAACAGCTTATTAATGCTAGTTGCCAGCGCTTCCAAATCTGCATCTGTATCAGAAAATAGTCCGGGTTGCGGAGAGGGGATTGAGCCCAGGGAAACAAGTTTAAATTGTTCTTTTTCTTTAGATAAAGAAACTACTTTAATTGAAGAATAACCTATGTCTAAGCCGACAGTAATCTTGGGCATTATATCTATTGTAACATTTTTTATTTTACCTGGTATGTCCCCTTCACTAAAGAATATATGCCAGAAGGACCCGAGGTAAAAAGAAGAGATGATAATCCTGTCTCATAATCAATTGTTGATGAATTTATTAGCTTAATCTTCCAAGCTGTCAACTCCTTAAAAGAATTTCCTGTCCCTGGGTTAATAATCCCTGTTGAGGCATAGTATGTTCCAGTATTTCCATTGCTGTTTACTTGAATTGCATCCTGATCATTGGTTTTGGAATCGTATGTAGTCAAAACCATTAAAAGACTGCTGCCAACTCCTGTACCATTCAAGTGATTATTGGAGTTTAACTCTACTTTTCCACTGACAATAATTACTCCTGAAGTCTCACCATACGATGAATCTAAAGTCAGAATATTATTGCTATTTAAGGTAAGATTGCCGGTGATCCAAATAGGGGTTTTTATGGTTGTACTACAACCGCTATTTAGGTTTACATTACCTTCGATTTTTACCGACCCAAAAGTAGAAACACAACTGGTAATATCACCTGATAACACATTCTGACAATTATTAAGCGATGAGTCACAATTACCAGCTTGCCTTTTCCAATCCTCAACATTTGCATCAGAAATAGGGAATACTTTTGGTGACGGGTCTGCAGATCCTGGATGACATTTGGCGTTAGGACAAGAACCTCCGCCAACTGTAGAATTGGCTATAGTTTGATAATAGGTATCTTTACCGATAACTAAATTCTCAATAGTATTTGCATAGACTTCACCGTTAACATTCATTTTCTCGCTTCCTCCTTTTATCGCGGTTGGAGCGCCACCCATATAAGTTTCAAAGCTCAAATCTCCGTTTATAGCTGTCCAGGTAGGATTGCCTGCATTCCATTTTGAGGACCACTTAGGCTGCCCTCTTGTATAGTTTTGAGCAATATCATTCTGCCAAACCCAGTAATTGCTGGAATTTGATGTTGTGCTAATCATTAACCAATAAGTTGTATCTTTGATCAAAACCGGTGAGGTAGAGAAAGCTATATCTATCCAACCACCTGAAGGAGGGTAGTTCGCGCTTACCTGATTGCTATATAAAAATCCACCAGAAGCTAAAACCGCATTCTTGTTCGGCTTACCACCAGAATCTCCTAAAATCCTAACCTCTGCGGTCAACGGAAATCCGTCTTGTATAGAAACCTTTTTTATTTTTATGGACACTTGATTTAAAACCTCACTGACAACCGGTTTGAAGCTTTGAGCTACATCCAACCTATTCTCGCCACTAACGCTTTTACCAAAAATATAATCCGTACAATTGCTTTCATTGCAATCTGTTTGTTGATCAGCGCTGGCTTGTGCTCCTCCTGCTACATAAGCATCCCCTGTTATAATATTGTTGTTGCCGGCTATAATACTCCCGTTTGAGTATATCGAACCTTTAATTAAGTTACTATTCCCAAGCTCCATACCGCCCTCTCCAACCTGAATTCCATAATTAAAAGCAACACCTACGCCCCTTGAAGATGTAATTTTAATCGTCCTTTTTGCCCTAGCATTTACCTTATTGGGGACATACCCCGTAGCTTCAATTACTTTTGTACTGGCATCCGTAGATATAATAGTCACCGAATATGTGCCGTCTCCTAAAGCCGTTTCCAGCTCACCGTTATAACTTCCCCCGGTTTTATTCAGTGAGGATAAAGCTTTATCAACCCCTGCCTCAGCTAAAACTATGGCTTTTTCTGAATTCACCGAATATGAAGCATTTTGATAATATATTTGCGCCCCGCTAATGATAAACAGTACCGTAAAAAGTACTACGCCTAGTGTGATAAAAACTATGATCAGGATCTGTCCTGACTGACCAAGAAATGTCTTCCGGCTTCCGACTTCAGACTTCCGCTTAATCATTTCTTAAATTTGCCTCCGATGTCGCGGTATGTGTTTCAAAACCAGCGTCTACTTTCTGTTTTAAAGTTAAAATAATCTTAACTGTAGTAGCATCTAGGGGATTAACCTCAGCCGGAGGAGTGGCAGAATTAAAATATTGAAAAGTAAGACTATCAACAATATTTGAGAAAATCTGATTTGCTGCCTTACGGAAACTTGCAGGATGAGGATTCGGAAAAATTTTAAAGCGTAAGAAGTTTTGATCTTTAAAGAAAACAAAGTAGTCGTAGGTATCAGCAATAATATTATTTGATAAATCAATAGAGGACACCTTCAAAACAAGTGTATTGACCCCTGTGGTATAAGTAGTTGGTCCATCTTGGTACTGGTTAGCTATTGCGCTTGCTTGCTTAATGCTACCCCGAATTTGAGACAGGGTATCGTTTATATTTAAGCCAGCCTGAATCTTTGATGATTGATTGGAAAATAAACTAGCGCTGTTGATTATAATCACCACCAATAAACCCCCTACAATAGTAGCAATTCCCATCGCCACAAGAACCTCAACAAGAGTCAGGCCCTTCATTGGCTAATTCCTCCTTCTCCGATCATGGTTTGCAAATTTACAGTCTGCACTTTACTGTTTTCTTTCCAATTAACTGTAATTTTTATTTGTTTTATACTTTCTCCGTTTGTGCAAATTACAGGATCACAATCCAAAACCGCAACTGTTCCGCTACCATCAGGCAGCAAACTTAAACGGGAATCATTGATAGGACTGTTATCATTAACTAAATTTCCATAACTTATATTCCTTTTATCCTCAATTTGCTTGACAGCTATTTCACGGGCCAAACTGACATGTCTACTTTTACCAACCAGCATTAAAGAATTAGGGATACTGGCAATTAAGAATACAACTGAACCTAAAACTACCACAACAAGTAAAGATTCAATCAGAGAAACACCTTTTTGTGAATGTAAAATGTAAAATGTAAAATGTAAAATTCTTTTGAATTTAATTTTAAATTGTACATTGTACATTGTAAATTTATTTAGTAATATCACCAGCTGAGAAAATGGCGAAATCAAAAAAGGAAGGAACTACTTTATCAAGCCGGAATACCTGGATTCTTCTTTGAGTCTGACCTGAAGTCCCGGTAGCCGTAAAAATCCTCGCCTGAACCGGCAGAGAACCACTGACAGGCTTAACTGCAAAAGGCTGGGAAACACCACTATATAAAACCCTTGCTCTTAGAAGAATTAAAGTTGGATTTAATCCGGAAATAGTAGTTTTACAAAAGAACTTCCTGTCTGTACCGGAACTGGTTGTTATAGCAGAAAGTGTATTAGAACATCCTGAAGAAACATCCGTAAAATTATTAGAGGAGGCTCTGCTTGAATTAGAATCATAAAAGAATTTTTTTTGTTGGTATGCGCCCCCGCTTAGATAAACGAACGATATTTCGACTGCCGGCTTATCAGCCGGATCAGAAATATTTTGTAAACCCCAATAAATATCTAAGGTAGTACCGCTATATTGTTCCGAAGTTAAATCGTTGGGGTTAACTAACCAGACTTGGGCCATTTCTTCTTTAGTCAACGAAGTATATTCTAAAGCCTGATTTGCAGCAGGAATAGGACTTGCATCAACTCCCTGTATTATTGAGTTGTTATCAAGAGTTTGACCGGGAACAGGCGATCCCGACTGAATAGCTTTTTCTATTCCTGCCTCGGCAGCAGAAAAAGCTCTGGATGATTGTTCAACTTTTGAAGAAGTAGATACATCGGAAAGGGAACGCTGTACAACAGAAATCCCGATTGCCAAAGCTACAGTCATCACCAAAACCAGTATTAAAACAACTTGCCCCTTCTCGTTTTTCATATAATTATCTTAACTCAATTGTTGTTTGAAAAGAAACAGAGTCAATTTGACTGGCTACTACCGATAACGCATCAGCTCCTGGTTGCAACTCAAACTCTACCGTGACAGCAGCTTTAAAACCGGCCTGTTTACTAAGAGTAAAAAAGCCACCCGGGACTGCAACTCCGGTTTGGGAATTAGTATCTGTTAAGATATTTGCCGAAGACATTAGACTGGTTGAATTACAGACACGCAGGATGAATGCGCTGTCTGTTTCCAGCTGGCCGGTACCTGGATCTATATCTTTAGTTGGACTGTCCTGAAGAATGCAGCCATTTTTCTGACAAGCAGGGGGAACTCTACCTGCGGCATACTCTGACATTTTGGAAATTCTATACCTGATGTATGCGCCGTTTTTTACAACCACAGCAGTGTTGCTTGAATTACCATCAAGAGCTGGACAAACCAGATGATCGGCGCTCCTGACAGTTTTATCCATATTTTCCAAAACAGCTTGTCCATTCTGCTTGATGACCGAAAGTATTTGGGCTTTATTACTGCCCCGCAAAGTATTGGTAAAAATGACCACCATTATCAACCCTACAATGGCAACTATAGCCATCACTACTATAATTTCAACCAAAGTGAAACCATTTTTAAATCTGTCTTCCGACTTCCGACTTCCGACTTCCGACTTTGCGGTAGACGGTAGACGGTAGACGGAAAGCTCTTTTATGCTTTTCATAGTTTTCTTAAAATTGTAGTCAGTTTTGATTCATGAGGCCCTGCAAAATCAGTCCATTGAACAACAACTGTTATTGTCTTCTGATTACAATATTTTGAATAATCTGTTGCGCTACAAGTAGCAATTGTTTCGTCACTTATCAGGATTTGTCTTTTAAATGATCCCAGAGTCTCAAAATTTACAGCTGTTTTCTGTTTTAGGATACCAGACTCAAATACAAAATAGCATGGCCCATCACCACAACTATCATGAGATAAATCCAGATCAAAAAGTTCCGAGAATTTTATTACATCAGAACCTATATCAACATTATTATCACGATCACGGATACTCCTAACTTTCTCTATCCCTTCTTGGGCCAATTTGGTAGCCTGGGCGGAATTTTTGGCAAAATGGGCATTCCTTAAAGAGAAAATGGTGGCGAAAGTTAAAGCTGTGATTACCAAAATCCCGACAGTAGCGGCTATAATAACCTCTATTAACGAACTTCCTCTGCTACTGTGCATAAATCCTGCCTCCTTGCTCAATCACTAAAGACTTTGTATTGCCGGTTTTAGTGTTTTTAAGAGTAACTGTGAGCGAGGTACAATTTGTTGTAGATCCAAGGGTTATTTTACCAGTAAGCGGGGCGAAAGTTATATCAAATGACAGTACGCTCGGACAAAATGCAGCCGGGTTACCTGATACTGAATCTATTTGAATATTTGGATCCAGTGTAAGTTTTTTGTCCACTATATTTGGGAAAGGATTGAACTCGATACATCTAAGGCGAATATCTGTTTGGCCAAAAATTGAAATCCGCCAATAATCAGCGGTTTTAGTCTTACACTTTATATTGGTAGTGGCGTTTGTTTGGGCGCTGCGGAGTTGGCTTTGAATATCTAAAACAGCATTTTTTAATTTCTGGTCTTCCCCAAAAGACCTGTAATTGGCCAGTACGACAGTACTTATCAAAGCCATAACGGCAATAACTACCAAAAGTTCAACTAAGGTAAAACCATAGGCAGATTTTCGCATCCTGTTTTAATTGTACACTACGGTGGAGTAACTGCAAAATTGTAACTTGCGTTGGTACAAGCTGCGGGGAGAACCGGACTGGAATTTTCCAATTTGGCATAAAGGCAATAACCGGTGCACCAATTTCCCGGTGCATTATAACAGGATTTTGGGCTTTCCTCATATTTGTAACGGAGCGTCCCTGTTGGATTTTGCGGCAAAAAGTTCATATAGGTTTTAGGACTGGGGGGAGAGGATTGGTTACCGGTGCTGCTGGTAAAAGCAGGCGGCGGAGATTCGGATAAAAGATCATCCATTCCCTTGCCGCTGCCAGAAGTAAAAGGATAAAAACTCTGATCACTATAGTATTGTTCCAAAGCTGACTGGATGGATCTTAAATCAGATTGTCTCTTGCTATCCCGGCCCTGTTTTAAAACAGTAGAATAGGCAACTAATCCAATTGCAGAAAGCACGGCAATAATACTGATGGTAATTAAAAGTTCAATTAAAGTGAAGCCTTTTGCTTCGCGCTTCGCACTAAAACCGCGGGATTTGGACATTAATTCTATTATGCCATCCTTTATAAATTATCGTCAAGGTTAA
>JAUSHE010000035.1 GCA_030648435.1 Candidatus Daviesbacteria bacterium | reverse complement strand
GCTTAAAAAACTTATCTTTGCTCCTTTTTTCTTAATTATCTTGGGGCTGTTTTTTTACCAGCTTACTCCTCTTTTAGAATCCTACGACTTTATCTTTTCTCTATCCTCAGACACTTTAATCCAGTTGATTACAATTTCTGCTTTTGTTTCCTTATCAAGTTTACTATTTACTGTATTCGCTACGATTGCTTCCAGCTGGAAACTGGTATTACCTGTTGTCTTAATAGGCGCAATCATATCTTTAGTATTTCTGCCGATGCCCTTAGGGTTGATCTTTGTTGCGGCAATTTTTGTAAGTTTGCTCTTAACTTATGTATCACTGGATAATGCTTTAAAAAGCTACCTAACCTTCCAGCCCTCCACACTTTTGGGGCCGTCTATCAAGCATCTATCGGGATTTTTAATTTTGTCTTTTTGTCTGGTCTTTTTTCTGACAACAAGCAGAATCATTGCCCAGAATGGCTTCCAAATTCCTGATACTCTAATTGATACAGCACTCAAAATGACCCCACTCCCCACAGAACAGGCCCAACTGCCTACCATTAATCCCGATCAATTAGAACTTCTGAAACAGAATCCTAACCTACTGAAACAATCAGGTCTGGATCCTAAAATCTTAGATACCTTAAATCAGGCTCCGGCGGATTTAATAAAAGACACTATTAAGCAAACTGTCAAAGACCAAATCCAGGGCTTTATTAAACCATATCAGAGTTTTATTCCGGCAATTTTAGCCGTATTATTATTCCTGACCCTCCAATCTCTAACCTCCATCCTCAATCTTCTGGTTCCTCCCCTGCTTTGGCTGATTTTCCTGATCCTGGAAAAAACAGGGTTTATTAAATTTGAAACAGAGCAAAGAACGGTTAAAAAAATGGTGGTATGATCTAGACGGTAGATAATAGAAAATAGATGGTAGAATTTTTGAAGATTGAAGGTAGAAAATAGACTAATAAGTTTTCCAATTATTTCTAAGATTGGTTAGTTTCCCACCTAACGCAATATATCTATTAATAAGCTCATCGCAAATTACCTGATTCAGATAACCTAAATCTTTTGCCATATTTAAATGCACCTCCATCTCGTTAGCTGATCCGATAGCACAATCCAGATGCTTTTTAAACTCTTTCTCAAACCTTCTTTTAGCCCATCCTTCTGCTATATTTGCTGGAGGCGATTTTGAACACCTTCTCATCTGAGAACCCAGATCATTTTTCTCATAAAGAGGAAGTTTCCCACAAAGTCTGTTTACAATAATTGCTAGTTCATAACTTTCTTTATAAACCTCTAGGTCTTTAAAACTTTGAATCATGTATTTATGATAACTTTTCTACCGTCCATTCTCCATCTTCAAAGTTCTATCTTCTACCTTCTATCATCTATCGTCAAACGCTTAGAGGCTGCATCTCTCCCCAACTTAGGCCAACCTTCAGATCCACAACCACCGGCACAGAAAGCTTCAGGGCATTTTCCATTTTATCTTTAACCATTCTGGCTATTTCTTTAACAGATTTTGGGTCGCATTCAAAAAGAAGCTCATCATGAACCTGCAATATAAGGCGACAGGCAGTAGGCGGTAGGCGGTAGTTCTTTTCTGTTGCCTGTTGCCTGTTGCCTAGCGCCTGATCTATCTCCACCATGGCCTTTTTGATCATGTCTGCGGCAGTGCCTTGAACAGGATGATTAACTGCTGCCCGCTCTCCTGCTGATTTAATCATCCTGTTATCGGCTTTCAGTTCCGGAATATATCTTTTCCTGCCCCAAAGTGTTTCCACATAACCATTTTCATAGCCAAAGGCTAAAGTCTTTTGCATCCAGTCTTTTACTTTGGGAAATTGCTCAAAATATTCAGCTATATATTGGCGAGCCACCTCATATTCCACCCCCAGCTGGCGGGACAGCGCATGCGGGCCCTGGCCGTAAAGGGTGGCGAAATTCATGGTTTTTCCCACCATCCGCTGCTCCTTGGTTACCTTTTCTACGGGAACATTAAAAATTTTTGAGGCGGTTAAGGTATGAATGTCCAAACCCTCATTAAAAGCCTTTTTTAAACCCGGATCATCAGCTAAATGAGCCATGATTCTAAGCTCAATTTGTGAATAGTCTGCTGCCAGTAAAACTTTGCCTTTGGGGGCTACAAATGCTTTCCGGATCTCCCCGCCAGCCTCACTTTTAACAGGAATATTTTGTAAATTTGGATCTTGAGAAGAAAGCCTGCCGGTGGCAGCTCCCTCTACATTAAAAGTGGAGTGAATCCTGCCATCTTTCCCCACTGATTTGGGCAGAGCATCCACATAAGTTGAAACCAGCTTAAAAAGAGTCCTGTATTCCAGCAGTAACGGTACAACCGGATGGGCAATCGATAACTGTTGCAAAGTTGTTTCATCAGTAGAACGGCCGGTTTTGATTTTCCTGACAACCGGCAATTTTAGTTCATCAAACAATACCACAGACAGTTGCTTTGGACTGTTCAGATTAAACTCGTGTCCCACTTTTGAGTAAATATCCTTCTCAATAGTAGTAAGTTGACCTTTTAGCCGCTTGCCAAACCCATTCAGAAACTTAAGATCAACTAGTACTCCGGTTGCAGACATTTTTTTAAGAACTTTTTCAACTTCTTTATCCAATTCCAGCGTTACGCCTCCGAGGTGGCCCGCCTGCCGGACGGGCAGGGCTTTGACTCCTCGGAGGCGGTCTGCTCCGGGGATTCTTGCAATTAAACTTCTAAACTCCAATTCTTCAAACAATCCGACTACTTTTTCCCTGTCAAAATCATGAATGATACATTTTTCCAGATCCAGCTTAATAGGCGCTTCCAGATCCAAAGTGGCCAGTTTTTTACTCATCACTGCAGATTCTGCTCCTTCAGCAAGAAGCATTTGTGTTCTTTCCGGCAAGGTTTTCAAATTTTCCGGCTTGTATATCCCTTCAATCGTCTCAAACCGATGGATCAATTTTGTAGCTGTAATATCCCCTATTCCGGGAACTCCCGGGATATTATCCGAAGCATCTCCTGCCAAACCCTTATAATCTGTCAGCTGTTTTGGCATAAAGCCATATTTAACGACAAATTCCTCTACTCCGTAGAGCCCCACATCAGCTAAAGTCTTTTTAGGCATAAATACTTTCACATTGCCATTAATTAACTGCATGATGTCCCTATCCCCTGTCACTATAATAATTTCTAAATTCTCTGCCTGAGTCGCCAATGTCCCAATTAAATCATCAGCTTCGTATCCGGCCAGCTTAAATTCCGGAATATTAAAAGCTTTCACTATCTCATGCACTCTCTTGTATTGACCCGATAAACCCTCATCAGGAGCGCTTCTGGTGGCTTTATATTGCGTATAGGCCTGATGTCTGAAGGTGGGGCCTTTTTCATCCCAGGCGATAGCCAAATACTCCGGATGAAGCTCACCGATAACCTTTAAGACCATGGAGGAAAAGCCAAAAACCGCATTAACCAGCTCACCTTTGGAAGTCGTAAAAGGCGGGACGGCATGATAGGCTCTATGAAGCAGGGCATTACCATCAACTAAAACAAGTCTTTTCATATCTTCTGATAATTAGGCTAAAGCTTCAATTTGTTCTTTAAATTCCGGCAGGGTTTGGGTAACCGTATCCCAGACAATATTGAGGTCAACACCAAAGTAGTTGTGTATTAGAATATTCCTCTTATTTCTAATCTTCTCATGACTGCATCTTGGACTGTGACATTTTGCATAAACTCTGGTTCTGTCAAACTGCCTATCTCCTGCTCAATCAAATCAATACTCTCTAAAATGTGTTTTAAAAAGACTCGGGGATCTTTTTTCATAATATCCGAAGTTGATCTTTTAGAATATAGTCTTTAAGTAACGGATTAAGGGAATTATAGGTAACCACATCAACTTCACTCCCCAAAGCCTTTGTTAATTTCATCTGCAGGCCGGCCAAATCAAACAGACTTTTCCCTCTGGGTAAATCTACCAGTATATCGATATCGCTATTTTCCGTAGCTTCCCCCCTAACCACAGAGCCAAACAAAGCTGCGCGCGTTGCCCCCTCCTCTTTCAGTATGGGTAAAGCTCTCTTTTTGATTTGGTCTAAGTTTACTTTCATAATTATTCTATTATACCATCTTAAACATAGCAAAAGATTTGTGGTAAAAGGCGGAACAGCATGATAAGCCCTGTGAAGCAGCGCATTACCATCAACCAAAACCAGGCGTTTCATAAGGGAATTGTAGCATTATCCAATCACAGTGTCATTGCGTTCTTGACAGCCATTATGAAACTGTTATAATCATAATATGCTTAATACCATTCTTCAGGTTCCTATTACTAAAAAGCTGCGCGATCAGGCTGCTTATTCCGCCCAGAAGATGGGTTTTTCTTCCCTACAGGAAATAGTTAGAGTTTTTTTAAATCAATTTGCATCTAATGAGATAACAATCGCCTTTCAGTCTCCTACCGTTAAGCTTTCCAGTAAAAACGATCGGCGTTACACCAAGATGATCAATAATATAGCAACTGGTAGAGTTACACCTAAAAGCTTCTCAAACATTGATAAAATGATGGATTATTTAAATAAGTGAAAATTGATCTCCATCCCAGCTATAAGAAATCATACAAAAAGCGAATCGTAGATAATCACAAACTTATTCTTAAGACTACCGAAAGGATTAAACTTTTTCAACAAGATCCCACAAATCCAGTTCTCAAAGAGTCTCATCGATTGGGAGATTAGTAAGATTATTACAAGATTCAGCAGAGTTTACAATTCCTTTAATCATAGGCGTTGCTCTTGCTTTGCCAATTGAAATATTTCTAATGCAACAGCTTAATGATGTGCCTGCTCAAGGAAAAACGGGGGTCTTGGTTGTAGGTATTGGTGTGTCGTTAGTACCCCTATGGATCAAAGAAAACTTACTCAACGATCACCCTCAAGAGTAGTACAATTTCAATAAGATCTAAATAGAGTTTTTGCATAGTCTAGGTACTGAGGATAACCTTGTTTGTCCATAAAATACCACCACTCTACTCCCCAAAGATAAATTTCATCAAAACCTGTTTTTCCGGCAAAATTGATGTAATTTTTAAAATCTTTGACTGAAAAAATTTTTGACTGCTCTGCCTGTGATATCAAATCCCCTCCTGCCAACCATGGTTCTGATTGCAGTTCCACAATAATGGTTTTTTGGTTATAAGGAGCAAAAAACTTCCTAATCAAACCTGATTTCAGGGAATAAAAATACGGTGGCACAGGATAAGTCACATATCCGAAGAATTTATCCTTTACCTTTCGATATATCGTTGTACCGAATATATCGGAGGCTTGCATTGGTACAACCCAGGTTCCTAGTTCCCCTGAATCTGAAATGATAATTTTTTTATTGCTTAAAGATCTAACTAAGCTGATTTCTGTTTTCAGAAAATTTTCATCAGCCTTGTCACACCCTTCTCCAAAGAAAGATAAAAACGGTTCATTTTCCACCTGCCAGGCCCAAACCGAAGGATAATTTTTGTACCTTTCCACAGTTTTCTGAATAAATTCCAAAATCTTTTTCTGTCTGTCTTTTAGCTTTAAATCTTTTGCCCAGATAGGTATATGGCATTCCGGCCAGCGGGGCTGTCTCTCGCCTAAAACCAAAATTACCCTAACTCCTCTTTTTTCTGCTTCCGAAAGTAAATAATCTGTTTCTGAAAAATCAAACTTATCCTGTTCCGGCTGCAGAATATCCCAATAACTTGTTAGTCTTACATTTTTTACTTTAAGCTCATCCAGCATTTCCTGGTATGTTTTTTTCCAATCTAATTTAAGATATCGGGCAAAGCGTGGGGAAAAGGTCACTCCGTATTCAATCTTTTGGGAAAAAGGAACCTGATAGACTGCATTAAAGATTGTAAACAGGACAAACACCAAAATAAGAAACTTTAGGACAGTTTTAAGTTTAAACATAATTTATCTTGGATTATCCAGATAAACATCTTTTTTCTTTAAAACAAAAGCTTCAATAAAAGTTTTTATATACTCATATGTTCCTGTAACTAACCCATCTTTAAATCTCCTACCCGAGAAAATTACCGGTTTATTGATAACCTTAATTTTCCCTAATTTCGCCACCTTAAAAGCTAAATCCAAATCTTCCTGCGCCTGCAGGGCCGTATCAAAACCACCGCTTTTCTCGTAGACTGACTTCGTAATACCAAAACTAAAGCCGCATAACCAATAATGGCCAGTAAATAATCTGTATAAGAGCGCCATTATCGGTTGCAGCCAATTGAATAATAGGTTTTTCAAGGGAGAACAATCCACAATTTTACAAGAAGTGGTAACGGCTGCGACATTTTTTTTTAGAGCTGAAGTCAAAGTTTCAATCCAACCTTGATAAAAAATAGTATCCGCATCAGCGGATAAAATAATGTCGCCCTTAGCTTCTGCAAAGCCCCTGGCTCTGGCCATCCCCCTACCTTGCTTATCTTCTTTGATAATCCGCAAATTCATGTCTTTGGCAAATTTTTGAGCTATTTTGACAGTTTGATCGGAGGAATTGTTGTCAACCAAAATCACTTCATAATTAATTTTTGTTTTCTGTTCTGACTCCTGAAGGGAGCGCAGAGAATTTCCGATATATTTTTCTTCATTATACGCCGGGATAACAATAGATACCTTGGGGTTTGAATTACGCATCAGGTCTACTCCTAAACCATAAATATACCAGCAAACTGTAGCAAATAAGCGCCCCTGCTTCTAAAAGAAGATACTGTCCGTAAAACGGCAGCCAAACAACCAGGGAAGGCATCAAACTAAAAACAATTGAGTAATCTGTTGATAAACCAAGATAGATAAAAGAAACTCCCAGCAATAGTGTACCGACCGCGGAAAGATATATTATTGCTTTATATTTTTTGGGATCTCTGCGAATCACAAAGAGAGTAGCAGCTGTCAGCAAAATAAAAACTCCGGTGACTTTATCAAGTAAACGGGCATACGCAAGAGCCGAAGCAGGCCAGCTATTCCCAACATTTAATAATTTAATATCAAAAAAATGAATGAAGCCGTCAACAAAAAAATAAACTGCTCCAAGAAACAAAAACATTTTAAGTATATTTTGAACTTTTTTGTGCATATTGTGATTTTACCAGAATTTTGACAAGAAAACCTAGTTTTATTATCATTAGCCAAATGGACCTAACGGTTAGCGTCATTATTCCGACTTTCAACGAAGAACGATTTTTGCCAAAGCTCCTCGCTTCTCTTAAGCGTCAATCCAGCGCACCAAAAGAAATAATAATAGCAGATGCCTATTCGGTAGATAATACCAGGTCTATAGCGAAATCTTTCAACTGTAAAGTTGTTGACGGAGGACTGCCGGCCAAAGCTAGAAATTACGGCGCAAAACACGCCAAAGGAACACTGCTGCTATTTTTAGATTCAGACGTGGTTTTGCCTCCGCATTTTTTGGAGAAAACCATAAAAGAAATTTCAGCTCACAGGCTGGATATCGCCTCTTGCTTCATAACTCCAAAGTCAGATTTAAAAATCGATAAATTCCTGCATCATTTCGCTAATCATTATCTAAACCTAACACAAAAATTCTATCCTCATATCCCGGGGTTTTGTATTTTTGTAAAAAAAGACGTTCATCAGATGATAAACGGTTTCGACGAATCGCTTATCCTGGCTGAGGATCATGATTATGTTGCTCGCGCAAAAAAAATCGGCAGATTCAGTTACCTGAAATCCTACAAAATACCCGTATCCGTACGCAGATTATCCCGCGACGGGAGATTAAAAGTTGCTCTGAAATACATCGCTGTTGAACTGCATTTACTTTTTATCGGAAAAATCCGCAAGGATATTTTTAAATACAAATTCGGCTACTAACTTACAATGCTACTTTAAGGCGACACTTCTGCGCTCTTTGGGAAAGCACCCATCTTTCAGTCTCAGTTATAGCGGAAGATGAAGCCTCTCCGGATAAAAAATCACATCCGGACAATTTGGATAAAGTTATCTGTTCGGTAAACCAACTATCATAAATAGGATCAATTTTATTC
>JAUSHE010000031.1 GCA_030648435.1 Candidatus Daviesbacteria bacterium | reverse complement strand
TTTTGGCCAGATATTGGTGTTAACTTATCCGCTGCTCGGCAGTTACGGGGTGCCGGAAAAAAAATTCTGGGAATCAAAAAGAATCCAGGTAAAAGGTTTGATTGTTCAAAATTATATAGACAACCCGTCGCACTTTGAAAGCCGGAAGACTTTAGGAGAGTGGCTGAAAGAGGAGGGCATTCCGGCTATCTCAGGAATCGATACCAGGATGTTAACCAGGAAATTGCGAAATCATGGAGTTATGTTGGGGAGGATAGAATTAAGCAATAAGAATAAAGAATCAAGCATTTATGACCCCAATAAAGAAAATATCTTGCCTTTTGTTAGCTGTAAGCAAATTAAGGTGTACGGAACCGGTAAGAAAAATATAGTTTTGATTGATTGTGGGGCAAAAGAGAATATTATCAGAAGTTTAGTTAAAAGAGGAGTAAAGGTTACCCGGGTGCCTTGGGATTTTGATCCGCCGGCCGGCGGATTTGACGGAGTTTTAATCTCAAATGGACCGGGGGATCCCAAACAAGCTAAAGCCACTATAGCAACTGTTAAAAAACTTCTCGCAGCCAATATTCCCACTTTTGGGATTTGTTTAGGCAGCCAGATTTTGGCTTTGGCTGTAGGGGGGGAAACCTATAAATTAAAATTCGGCCACCGTGGGCAAAACCAGCCGGTTCAGGATGTTATCAGTAAAAAGGCCATTGTTACCTCCCAAAATCATGGTTTTGCAGTGGATATGAAGTCGCTTGGCAAGGATTGGGAAGAGTGGTTTGTTAATTTAAATGACGGGACAAACGAAGGGATCAGGCATAAGAAGAAGCCATTTATGGCAGTGCAATTTCATCCGGAAGCCACACCGGGTCCGGTTGAAGCAGGATATTTATTTGACAAGTTTATTTCTCTACTATGAAGAAAGTTTTGGTTTTAGGTTCAGGAGCATTAAAAATTGGAGAGGCAGGGGAATTTGATTATTCCGGTTCCCAGGCGCTTAAAGCTATCAAAGAGGAAGGTTTGGAGGCGGTACTGGTTAACCCTAATATAGCCACCATTCAAACCTCAAAAGTTTTAGCCAAAAAGATCTATTTTTTGCCTGTTACCCCTTATTTTGTAGAAAAAATTATCAAAAAAGAAGCTCCGGATGGAGTATTTTTATCATTCGGAGGTCAAACCGCGCTAAATTGTGGTTTGGCTCTGGAAAAGTCAGGAGTATTTAAAAAAAATAAAGTACAAGTGCTGGGTTCTCCTATTAAAAGTATAGAGGTTACTGAAGATAGGGAGCTGTTCGCCCAAGAACTTGCCAAAATTGGCATCAAAGTTCCCAAAGGGGGCTTTGCAAAAACCCTTAAAGAGGCTTTGAAAATTGTTGATCAATTGGGATTCCCCGTTCTGATAAGATCGGGGTTTTCTTTAGGAGGTTTGGGTTCCGGAGTAATTAACAACAGGGAAGAGTTTATTAAAATGGTGACGATTGCCTTAAAACAGGCGCCCCAAATCGCTATTGAAGAATACCTGAAGCATTGGAAGGAGATTGAGTATGAGGTGGTCCGGGATGGCAGCGGCAATAAGATCACTGTTTGCAATATGGAAAATTTGGATCCTTTGGGTATTCACACCGGTGAAAGCATTGTAGTGGCCCCTTCGCAAACTCTGAATAATTACCAGTACCATTTTTTACGGAGGCTGTCTTTGCAGGTGATTGAACATTTGGGGATTGTGGGAGAATGCAATATCCAGTTTGCCCTAAACCCTAAAAATAATGATTACCGCGTCATTGAAGTCAACGCCAGGTTGTCGCGGTCTTCAGCCTTGGCTTCGAAAGCAACCGGTTATCCTTTAGCTTACATTGCAGCTAAAATTGGTTTGGGTTATAACTTGCCGGAGCTAAAAAATAGTGTCACTTTAAAAACTTCAGCCTTTTTTGAGCCTGCTTTGGATTATATTGTGGTTAAAATTCCCAGATGGGATTTACAAAAGTTTGCGGAGGCAGAGGAAGCCATTGGTTCTGAAATGAAAAGTGTAGGAGAAGTGATGGCGATCGGCAGAAGCTTTCCCGAGGTTTTACAAAAAGCTATCAGGATGCTGGAAACCGGTCAGGACGGGCTTTTGGGAAACGGCGTGGATGACACCAAGCTTTTGCCTACAACAGAGAGACTCTTTGCTATGGCCAACAGATTTAGTAAGAATGAATCTGTTGAAAGTATTTACCAGGTAACAGGAATTGACCCCTGGTTTTTGTATCAAATCAAAGAGATAGTGGAATTTGAGAAGAAATTGAGCTATCAAACAATGCTGGAA
Organism: Candidatus Daviesbacteria bacterium; assembly: GCA_030648435.1. GTDB lineage: Bacteria > Patescibacteriota > Microgenomatia > Daviesbacterales > UBA10151 > UBA10151. Next base: position 19,178 of record JAUSHE010000031.1, on the reverse strand, counting down.
GCCAAGAAGCTGGGTTTTTCGGATAAACTTATTGCTAAAGCGCTTAAGACTACTGAAGAAAAAATTAGAATATTCAGAAAGAAAAATGGCATATTGCCTAAGGTAAAACATATAGATACCTTAGCTGGGGAATTTCCGGCAAAGACTAATTATTTATATTTGACATACCACGGAGAAGAGAGCGAAGTGCAAAGTGACAAGTGCAAAGTGCAAAGTCAGAAAGACTCAGCACTCAGCACTATTCACTCAGCACTCGTGTTGGGTTCAGGGCCTTACAGGATTGGATCGTCTGTGGAGTTTGACTGGTGCTCTGTCACTTGTGCCCAGACTTTAAGAAAAAAGGGATTGGAAACAGTAATTATTAACTGTAATCCTGAAACGGTTTCAACAGACTATGACTGCGCAGATAAGCTGTATTTTGAGGAGCTGACTTTTGAACGGGTGAGTGATATTTATGATATTGAGAAAAATGCAAATCTGGTGCTGAGTTTTGGTGGACAGGTGCCCAATAACTTGGCCATGAGCTGTTTTAAGGCAGGTTACAAAATTTTGGGGACTTCTCCTGAGAATATAGACAGGGCAGAGGACAGACATAAATTTTCCGGCCTTTTGGATAAGCTGGGGATTGAACAACCGGCCTGGCAGAGCCTGAAACGTTTAGATGATGCGCTGGTATTCGCCAAAAAAATCGGTTATCCGGTTTTGATCAGGCCCTCCTATGTGCTTTCCGGATCAGCCATGAACGTGGCTTTTTCCGCTTCCGAGTTAAAAGATTATTTAAAGCAGGCAGCCAATGTCTCAAGTAAGCATCCGGTGGTAATTTCTAAATTTATAGATAATGCCAAAGAGATTGAAATGGACGGGGTTTCGCAAAACGGGAAACTCCTGATTTATGCCATATCCGAGCATGTGGAGAATGCCGGGGTTCATTCCGGCGATGCCACCATAGTTTTGCCGCCCCAGCGGCTTTATCTGGAAACCGTCAGGCAAATAAAGGATGCCACAAAGAAAATTCTTCAGGCTTTAGATATTCACGGCCCGTTCAATATCCAGTTTTTGGCAAAAGACAACAAAATCCTGGTGATTGAGTTAAACCTTCGGGCGTCGCGTTCTTTCCCTTTTGTATCAAAGGTGACAGGATACAATTTTGTTGAAATGGCCACCAAAGTCATGCTGGGGGAAAAGTTATCGGGAGATTTTAATACCCTGGATATGGATTATGTAGGAGTAAAAGCCCCCCAGTTTTCTTTTAGCCGGATTAAAGGGGCAGATCCCAGGCTAAGGGTAGAGATGTCCTCAACAGGCGAGGTAGCCTGTTTTGGGGATGATCTGCAGGAAGGTTACTTGAAAGCCTTGCTTGCAACAGGGTTCAAGATGCCAAAAAGAAATGTTTTTCTATCAATTGGGGGAGATAAAAATAAGCCGGAGATGCTGGATTATGTTAAAAAGCTGCAAAGGTTTGGTTTAAAAATTTATGCTACAGAACACACCTCAAAATTTTTACAGGAATCAGGGATTAAAAATATCAGATTGTATAAAATATCAGAAAAAAAGCACCCTTCTGTTTTAGATTTTTTGCAAAAAGGCAAGATTGATTTGGCCATCAATATCAGTGAACCGGGATTAAAAAGAGCGGAAACAGACGGGTATATTATCAGAAGAAACTGTATAGATTTAGGGGTGCCTCTTGTTACCAACCTTCAGGCAGCAGAACTTTTAGTTTCCAGTCTGGTTTCTAAAAAATTGGATGATCTAGAAATTAAAAGCTGGGATGAATATGTTTCCTAGCGGCTAGGCCCCTTTTGTTTCACTATTTTTTCTTGCGTTTTGAGCGTTTCCAAATAGTAGGAGCCACCAAAATGGAGATAGCCAGAAGTCCGATTGCAAGAATTAAATAGAAAGTTTGTAAATCACCCATTTTTGTCCTTCACCAATATCATACTAACTAATAGAAACAATATTGTCAATGTAATTCCAGATAGGAGACCGTTCATATCTGGCTTGCTGCCGCCAAAAATATTTGGTAATACCAGAGTAGCAACGACCAAAAGCGATAGGTTAGATAAAAATTCAGATATTCTATCAGGTAAAATACTATCACAATTAGATTTTTTGCGGGAAATGTGGGAAGATAAGATTAATGTTCATCCCCAAGTATTCAATTACCAATAAGATTCTCAAAGATATAGGCATTGTAGAGGCGGCCAGAGAAGTAATTATGAATGCTCCCTTAGTGCCTGCATGGGAAGCAAAATTCCGCAAAGAAGCTATCGAGCGGACTATTCACCATGGCACTCATCTGGAAGGCAACCCCTTGTCTCCGGAAGAAGTCAGGGATGTTTTGGACGGACAGGAAATTGTGGCCAGGGATCGGGATGTTCAGGAAGTTATCAATTACCGGAATGTTTTAAAGTTTATTGAAGGGGTTTATGCCCAGATTGGTTCATCAGGTAGCTATAGCTTCACCATTGAAACAATTCTGGAAATGCATAAGCTTACAACCGAGAAAATTTTACCTCCGGAATCTGCAGGGCAATTTAGAATCAGGCAAGTGGTTATTAGAAATACCAAAACCGGACAGATTTCATATACTCCTCCTCCTGCTCCTGAAGTGCCGTATCTGGTGGAGGATTTGGTCAATTGGATAAACTCGGATGAAGGAAGAGATGTGCATCCGATCATAAAAGCCGGCATTATCCATTATGAACTGGCCAGGATCCACCCATTTGTGGACGGCAACGGCAGGGTAGCGAGAGCAGTAGCTACTTTAGTTTTGTTTTTGGATGGCTATGACATCAGGAAATTTTTCTCTTTTGAAGAATATTTTGATGAAAATCCCATGCAGTATTATTTAACATTACAAGCTGTATCAAACCAGCTCGTACTAGATACACACGAGCGTGATTTAACACCTTGGCTGGAATACTTTGTGGAGGGGGTGGCAATTGAGCTAAACCAGGTTAAGGCAAAAGTGCAGAGGATCTCCGTAGACGCCAGGATCAAAGATAAATTAGGGGAACAGTTGATGTTAAATGAGCGGCAAATGATGATTATGGAATATATTCACCGGCACAAAGGTATGTCCAACAAAGATTTTAGGAAAATCTTTCCCGATCATTCAGATGATACGGTTTTAAGGGAGCTTAAGTTTTTAAGGCAAAAAGGATTAGTAAAAAAGAGCGGCGGCACCAAAAAAGCTACGTATGTACTAAAGTAGATTATTTTGGGGAGTTCCTGTCACTTGTTTTTGTGCTTTATCTTCATATTCGACCCTTTTTCGTGCAAGCGCAAGTGAAAATTCTGTTGCTTTAGAGATTTGTTTGCGAGTAAGTTCTGGAAAGACGACAGCAAACATTTGAAGATATTCGCCTGAATAGTCATTTATTCGTGGGTCTTCAGATTCTGAACTTTCTCTGGCTTTGCTACCTTCAGATGGTTCCATGTCTCCTTCAGGATAACTCATAGGGAGGTATTTTACAACATTTGTTGGAAGGTATAACAAGTTACGTCTGTTCTAAGATAACAAATGGGCGTTTATCTCCTGCTGCAACTTCCTGATAACTTCCGCGCTCGCTTATCCTAATAAACTCAATTGGCATACCCCCTTCTTCCTTACTCGCTACAACTATGGAACCGTCAGTTTTTAGAATACTGGGGCTACCAAATTCTTCATCCATTGCTGGTTCGATAACTTCTTTGATTTGTAATTGCGGATCTTGATTCAATGCATTTTCTATTAAACGTCGGAAAGTTTGAAAATCCTTTAAAGCGAAATCTAATTCAGTAGAAGTGCCTCTTTGTATGTCTCCCTGATGTGGTTGCAAAACCACAAGAATATCAATATCTTTTCGAGGTAGAGGTTTGTTAACTGTTCCACCGACAGCTACCAAAACTCCTTTTCTTTCTTCTTCCTGCATGACTTTCTTGAATTGCTCGCCAATTTTTCGTAGATTATCCTGGTCATTTTGAGACAACCTAGATAAATAAGCCTCTTTTCGGGCTTCAGGAGATTGTACCTCACCATCTTTTAATGAATCCATATTCACAATTTTACAATATCCTTTGAATCTATTACAATCCAGAAACAAAATGTTATTTTCTAAATTAACGGAATACTTTGAAAAACTGGAGAAAACATCCTCAAGACTGGCTTTAATTGATATCCTTGCTCAATTATTCAAGGAAGTTAAAGCTCAAGATATTGCCAAAGTTTGTTATTTAATCCAGGGCAGGGTAGCCCCATTTTATGAACCAATAGAAATCGGCATGGCAGAGAAGAGCGTCGCCGGTGCGATAGCCGAAACTTTCGGTGTTAAACGCGACGAAGTTTTAAAAGAATATGGGGAGGTTGGTGACCTGGGGTTGGTCGTTAAGCGATTAAGTGAAAAGGGCAAAATGAGAAGTGTAAAATTAGAAGTCACGGAAGTTTTTAATACGCTAACAGAAATTGCCGAAACTTCAGGTGTGGGAACTGTTGCAAAAAAACAGGTTCTTTTGGTAGGCCTTTTGCAAAAAATGGACCCTGTTTCTGCAAAGCATTTAGTCCGTATTCCTCTGGGTGTTTCCAGGCTTGGGATAGGGGATCCGACAATTCTTGACGGCTTTGCCAAATTCAAACTGGGGGACCGCTCAAAAAGGAAGTTTTTGGAGGGTGGTTACAACCGCGTCTCCGATCTGGGTCTGATCGGGGAAACTCTATGGCAGGGAGGGCTTCCAGCAGTTGAAAAACTCTCAATTCATGTAGGAAGACCTATCAGGTCGCAGTTGGCAGAAAGGCTGCCTTCAGCTGAGAAAGTTATTGAAAAATTAGGAGAAGTTAATAGCCAAAAAAAATTAGATGGATTTAGAGTGCAAGTGCACAAAGAAGGGGATCATATCAGGTTGTTTTCCCGGAATTTGGAAGAAACTACGCCAATGTTCCCGGAAATTGTCAAGGAAGCCAAGAATCAGATTAAAGCTAAAAGTGTTATTTTAGACTGTGAAGCAATTGGTTTTAATCCGGTATCAGATGAGTTCCTGCCTTTTCAGGAAACAACCCAGCGGAGAAGAAAATATGGTATTGCGGAAATGGCCATAAAAATTCCGTTAAAAGTTTTTTGTTTTGATATTTTATACAAAAATGGGAAATCTTTAATTGATTTGGAACTAAGAGATAGACTTAAAATTTTAGAAGAAACTATTGAAGAGGGAAAGGTCTTGATGATAGAGAGAGGGGAGATGGTATCTGATGCAAGCAGATTGCAGGAAATGCTGGATGATGCCATCTCCAAAGGATTGGAAGGATTGGTAGTGAAAAGGCCTGATTCAAAATACGAAGCAGGGGCCAGGAATTTTAACTGGGTAAAACTGAAAAGACATTCCAGCGGTGAGTTGTCGGATACCATAGATGTTGTGATTTTAGGTTATGTTTTTGGTAAGGGAAAAAGATCGGATTTTGGGGCAGGGGCGCTTTTGGTGGGGGTTTATGACGGCGAAAAAGATGAATTCGTGACTGTTTCCAAAATCGGCACAGGTTTAACAGATGAGGAGTGGAGGGATATTAAAGTGAAAAGTGAAAAGTGCAAAGTGCAAAGTCGGCCTGCCAGGGTTAATTCAAAAATAGTGCCCAGTGTTTGGGTGGAGCCGAAAATTGTCATAGAAGTATTGGCTGATGAAATAACAAAATCACCTTTGCATACGGCAGGGTTGGCCCTGCGTTTCCCAAGGTTGATAAAATTCCGCGAAGTAGATAAAAAAGCCGAGGATGCAACTACTGTTAAAGAACTAATAGAAATGTATGAAATGCAATTTAAGAAGAAGTAGGGTTTTTCCTCAAAATCGGTTTTTTCCCTCCCAACAAAGGAAGCCGGGGAGGTGTATGTTCCATATCCGGAGGATCTACCTCTACGGTATCTGGTTGATATGCCTGTTTTAACGATGCCTCTGCATCGCTAATAACTTTATCAATTTCCCTGCACATGAATTGAAATACTACATTCAGATTTACTAAAAATCAAAGAGGAATTTTGAAATGGTATGATGTGTTTATGCAAGATGAGAATAACCAGCAGGGTGGATATCGTAAACTGCCTTTCTTTAAGCAGTCTGAAATTATTTATGATTTTACTGTAGAGTTTGTTAAAAAATACATTGATTACAAATCCAGGACCAAAGACCAGATGGAACAGGCTGTCAGATCCGGAAAACAGAATATTGCCGAAGGATATCTCCAGAAAAGTTTGTCAGTGAGGGTGGATCGAAAGAGGCAGAGGCTCCGCAGTTGGAGTTGTTTTAATGGAGATTTTTAAAGATAGACAAGCTGCGGGGGAATTACTCGCAAATAGATTAAAAAATACTAAAGCTGATATTGTTTTGGGTATTCCCAGGGGTGGGGTGGTGGTGGCAGCAAAATTAGCCAAAGATTTGAATTTACCTTTTGACATTATCGTAACCCGCAAAATTGGCGCTCCCGGTCAGGTAGAGCTGGCTTTAGGGGCGCTTGATCCGGATGGGCAAGTAATCTGGGACCAGGAATTGTTGGATGAACTTGAAATAGAACCTGAAGAGCTGAAACAAAAGATTGACACAGAGATGACAGAACTAAGAAGAAGGGAGAAACTATACAGGCAGGGCAGATCGCCCCTTGATATTTCCGGGAAAACGATCATTTTAGCAGATGATGGTATGGCCACCGGTTCCACAACTCTTGCTGCTGTCAAATATCTTAAGAGGCACGGTGCAAAAATAATATTGGCTGTACCTGTTGCAAGCAGTAGCGCCTTGAAGAAAGTTGAAAATGAGGTTGAAAGCAATGTGGTACTTCAAATACCTGAATATTTCCAGGCTGTAGGCCAATTTTATAGTCAATTTGAGTCTGTGACAGATGAGGAAGTGATAGAATTGTTAAATGGAAGATAAATTTTTAAAAGTTGCTAAACAGGCAGCCGTAGAAGCCGGTAAAGTTATTATGAGTTTTTACGGTCAGGATCATAAGCTGATGATCAAAACCGATCACACCGATTTTGCCACCCAGGCGGATTTGGCAGCGGAAAAAACCATAGTTGGAATAATTACCAAAAATTTCCCCTCTCATAATATTATTGCCGAAGAAAAAGTCAGGATTAACAATAGATCGACGTTTACCTGGGCAATTGACCCGGTTGACGGGACAATTTCCTTTGCCTCAAAAATGCCGTTTTTTGCGGTCTCAATCGGGCTTTTGGAAAATAACCAGCCGGTTTTAGGTGTGATTTATCATGTTACCCAAAATGATCTTTACTGGGCAGAGATCGGCAAAGGAGCCTACTTGAATGGCAGAAAAATCGCGGTCAGTAAAACTAATAAGCTAAAAAATTCGGTTATCGGATTGGGGATTGGCGGCATGAGCAGGAGAAAAGATAAGTTAAAAAATTATTTTTATCCGCTTCTTGAAAAAGTAAGATATATTTATATGCTGGGCGGAGGGGCGGTCAGTCTGGCTTTTGTTGCCAGAGGTTTCCTGGATGCTTTGCCTAATACGGCCTGGATTTGGGATCAGGCTGCAGGCGGAATTATTATTACGGAGGCTGGCGGAAAGGTCAGTGACAGATCCGGCAATCCGGTAGACTGGTCAGCAGATAAGGCAGAATGCATAGCTTCAAATGGGTTAGTCCATAATGAAGTCCTGGAGGCTTTAAAAAAGTGAAACTAATTATTGGTTTGGGAAATCCGGAAAGCAAATACGCAGGTACCAGGCATAACTTGGGTTTTAAGGTGTTAGATGAGTTAGCCAAAAAGCTTAATTTAGTAGATTGGAGCGCTGAAACAAGATTCAAATCCGAACTGATCAAAGCTCCGGAGATACTCCTGGTCAAGCCCCAAACTTATGTCAATAATTCCGGTATGGCTGTGAAGTTGCTTACTACATACTACAAACTACCAGCTACTAATGTAATAGTTATTCATGACGAGTTAGACTTGCCGTTAGGTAAGATCAAAGTGAGATTAGGAGGTGCAGCAGCAGGGCATCACGGGGTTGAGTCAGTTATTAATATTTTGGGGACAGACCAATTTATCAGGGTTAGGCTGGGGATTGGAAATTTAAGGACCCAGAGCGGAGAACATAAAGGTCAAAGCATATCTGCCGAGAAGTTTGTTTTAGAACCGTTTATACATTCTGAAAAGCCACAAGTAAAACATATGATCAAACAGGCATTAAAAGCCCTGGATTTACTTCTGGAAAAAGGGTTAGAATCAGCCCAAAATCAGTTTAACTAAGGCTAGTGGCTATTGACAGCAGCCTCTTTTCCTTTTAGACTAAAGTATCGTGACTACCCCAAGGGCAATTATTTTAGGATCAATCATTATTGCTGTTGCAATTTTAATTAGCGGAGGAATTATTAAAATAGGGCCTAAATCAGCCGGCACTGCGGCAAACGCCCCTGCACCTTCTGCTCCTCCTACCCAACAACAGGCTCCACAACAACCAACTTCAGGCAAAGTATCTGTTGATGATGACCCTGTTTTGGGGAATAAAGATGCCAAGGTGACTTTAATAGAGTTTTCAGATTATGAGTGTCCTTTTTGCAAGAGACATTTTACCGATGTATATCCACTGCTTAAAAAAGAGTATATAAATACCGGCAAAGTTAAGATGGTTTTTAGGGATTACCCGTTGCCGTTTCATGAACCGATGGCTACTTTCGAAGCAAACGCCGCAAGCTGTGCAAAAGAACAAGGCGGAGACAGTGCATATTATAAATTTCATGAGGCCATCTTTAATAAGACCAAATCTAACGGAAACGGCCTGACAAAAGATGATGTTTATCAATTTGCCACTGATTTGGGATTAAATCAGGCTAATTTAAAAGCCTGCGCAGACTCTTTAAAATATGCAGAGGAAGTTAAAAAAGATGTTGCTGACGGTGGTGCGGCAGGGGTTTCCGGCACACCCAGCTTTTTTGTGGGAAAGTCTGATCCTTCAGGTACTATAACCGGCAACATAATAGTGGGCGCTCAACCTTATACTGCCTTTCAGTCTGCCATCGACCCCCTGCTTAAATAGCTTTCTGGTATACTCTTTATAGTTATGCCGCTTTTAGGATACATTTTATTATTTAGCTTTATCGGCAGTATCGTTTCTTTGATTGGTGGAATATTGCTTCTCATCAAGAAAGAATTTGCCCTAAAAATTTCCCACTTTTTATCTTCTTTTGCTGCAGGAACCTTACTTGGGACTGCTTTTTTTGACCTGCTGCCGGAAGCTCTTGAGTTTGGAGGGGATGAAAACAGTGTTTTCTTCTGGACTTTGGCGGGGATTTTAGCATTTTTTCTGCTGGAGCGGTTTATTCATCATCACGACCATGGAACGCATCTGCAGGATCAAAAAGCCTTAATTCCATTAATCATAATCGGAGATACTGTACACAATTTTATTGACGGAGTGGCTATGGCGGCAACTTTTTTGATTAGTATTCCCCTGGGGATAGTGACCTCTTTGGCAGTGGCAGCACATGAGATACCGCAGGAAATAGGTGATTTTGGTTTAATGCTCGGTAAAGGAGTTTCACGCAAAGGAGCCTTGTTAATCAATTTTGCAAGCGCTCTGGCTGCTTTAGTCGGAGCGGTTTTGACCTATATGGCAAAAGATGCAATCGGGGGACTACTGCCAGTTGTTTTATCTTTGACATCAGGTTTTTTTATCTATATTGCGGTTGCCAACCTGATTCCGGAAATACATCATAATGAAAATAAAAAAGTCGCTTTTTGGGAAACAGTTTGTCTGGTAGCGGGAGTGATTGTGGTTTGGGCAGTCATATCTTCCCTCGAGGGAAAAGTTTAACATGGATCAGACAATTTTGGCGGTAGATGATCGAGGAGAATTCTTAGAATATATTCCCAAAGAAGTAGGGCATACAGGAGATGGCAAAAGGCATTTGGCAATTGCCGTACTCCTTTATAATTCCAAAGGCCAGGTTTTACTGCAAAAACGAAAGCATAAAATTTTTGATAATATTTGGGATATAACCGGAGCTACCCATCCGTTGCGTAGCGGTAACACGGATGAAACTATGGAAGAAGCGACGGAAAGGTGTTTATCTGAAGAGTGGGGGATTAAACAAAAAATAACCCTAAAAAATTTAGGTTTTTTTAATTATTTTGCCAAATATAATGGCTTTTGCGAGAATGAGCATTGTTTTTTGATGACGGGGCAATATGATGGGGAATTAAGCCTAAATCCTGACTTAGGTTATGAATATAAATGGGTGGAAAGAGCAGAGTTCTTAAAAGATATTGCCCAAAATCCGGCAAATTATACTCCCTGGGCTAAAGAAGCCTCGCGCCTTCTGCCGGAGTATTTACAATAATATCTTTGACAAAGTCCAGCGCTTTTAATTTTTCTTTTACTTTTTCAACATTTTCCTGCTTGCAAATTAAATGGATATCCTGGCCGGTATTGACAGTAAAATATACAGGCAGGCCCTCTGCCCGCCAATGGGAAACTAATTTCATAATCCGCAGGGTGCCGGCAGTCCAATAAATCAGGTGGGGTTTTTGAGTCAGCATTATGGCATGCAGCTCTAAGGCTTCCGCTTCGATTAATTCTCCAAGCTCTTTGAAGTTTTTATCTTTGATCAATTTTTTAACTAATTCATTTTTTTGTTTCATTCGTCCTAGGCGAACTTTCATAAAAGGGGAGGATTGAGCCAAAGCGTGTCCGGCAGATGTAGGCACTTCTTTTTTGCCTTCTGAAACAACAGCCACCACATCTGCAATAGCCCACCAGTCAGGTGGAAAAATTTGCTTGGCATAAGAAGTTTCAGAAGTATTTCCATCTAACCATTCCACAAATCCCGAGGGGATAGACCTGCAGGCAGAACCGGCGCCTTGCCTGGCTAAAATGGAAAGTTCTTTTTCTGATAAATCCAAACCTGCAGCCTTGCTGGCTGCCAAAGTTAAAGCTGCAAAACCAGAAGCAGAAGAAGAAAGCCCTGTGCCGGAAGGAAAATTATTATTGGAAGCTACCTTGGCTTTTAGGCTTATATTTGCTAATTTCCTGACTCTGTCCAGGTGTTCAATGATACGCTCAGTTCCGTCTACGCCGTTGATAGCGATTTCATCATTTTCAAAATCAGAAGAGAATTCCACGGTAGTGGTAGTTAAAAGATTACTCAGGCACATTGAAATACTGCCATTTTCAGGTAGCCGCAAAACCTCATCTTTTTTACCCCAGTATTTGGTAAAAGCTATGTTTGACGGTGCAATGGCTGTTGCTTTCATTCTGCTTTTACTCCTTCCGCGTTTGTTTCAATTTCAATTACTTGGCCTCCGGCTGCAGTTATACCATCCTTTACAGCTTGGGTTTTATCATCAGGCGCTAATGCTATCATGCAGTCGCCTCCACCGGCGCCGGAAAGTTTTGCTCCATATGCTCCGGCATTTTGAGCAGCTAAGATCATATCATCAAGTTTTTTAATACTTACTCCAAGATTTTCCAGGAGCTTTTGGTCCTCGTTCATAAGCTTTCCAAGGGAGGACCAATCTTTACTCAATAAAGCCGGTTTAGCTTGTTCTACCAATTTACCAATATTAGTATAGATATCTCCAACAACATCCTGATCTTTCTCTAAAACCTGATTTATTAAAGTTACAGTATCTGCTTTGATTCCTGAGTAGCCTACGATTAAGGGGAGCGAGTCAATATGTAGTAGTTCTATAACTTTTCCGCCGGTAACAAAATACAGCGTGCCTCCATAAACTGCTACTGCCACATCAAAGCCGGAGCCTTTACCCTGAATATCCAAAACTGTTTTAAGAGCGATCTCAAAAATACTTTTTTTGAGATCCACTCGCAAGCCTTGCTTATAGGCCAGATCATCCTTAAATAATTCAAATAATGCCTTAACAACACAAACAGTTGAAGCAGAGGAGGATCCAAAGCCAAATTTTGAAGAAAATTCAGAAGCAGTTGCCACGGCTACACCCCCGAGGTGTAATCGCATTTTCTTCACCTCGGGGGTGGAAAAAAAATTCTTAACGGCTATTTCAACAAACTTGGCACCTTTGGGAATATCGCCCTGGCCCAGCTCAGACATCGGCTTTTTGTAATCTAAAACCTGCACATCAGGAGCATTCAACTCAAAAACAGGTTCATCCGTGAGCTCTACTGTCGCTTTCATCCGCTGGTTAACAGCAGTGACAATACAAGGCCTGCCGTAAACAACAGCATGTTCCCCCAAAAGCATTAATTTTCCCGGCGCTGAAACTGTTATTGATTTCTTCATACAGCGGATTTGACCTCAGTTTTACCAAAGGATTTTAATTTAAGAAGCTTTGCATCATTTGTTAAAAAAAGATCACAATCTGCTTCTGCTGCGCTGTGGAGTTGAATATTGTCTTCCAAATCTTTTGTCGGACCATTTAAAGCTTTTTCCAGTAAATTTCCAGAAAAATCTGTTAATTGAAATTTATCTTTTTGAGAAATTACTTTTTGGTCAGGCACTTTTATTTTAAAAGAATAGCAGTAAATATGAAATGAGAGAGTAGAAATATATATGATATGTCCCAGCAAGCGATCCAATATTTGTTTTTCAGGCCTTCTGTGGATAGCATCTATAAAATAATTTGTGTCAAGAAAGACTTTTGCCATATTTATTCATGAGATGTTTTCGGTAACGTCTCTCGCGTTCTCGATATGAAGTTTTAGGCAGATGAAATTTCTCTGCTAATTTTTTTATTTGCTCGATACCCTCTTTGGTTAAGGGTTTAGGCTCGTAAACAGGTTCGACTCTACCCACCACCTTAGATCTATGAACTAAATTTATAGACTGACCTGCTAAAAGGGTTTCTACAAGTTCTTTTGATTTCGTCCGTAGCTCTGTCGTGGTTATATATTGCATATTCTATATATACACTTAAATGTACATCTTGTCAATGAAGTTTGACACCTTCAACACCTAAGCTAGTGCTAAAGTAGGGGAGGTTTTCTGCTTTGGCGATTTTTTCAAGCACTTTTTTGTCTTTGTGGTAAGTTAGCAGGATTCCCGTGGCGCGGGTTTGTCCGCCGGCGCCGCAGATTTTGGCAGCTCCTCCTGCTTTTTCTATTTTTCTGATAATGCCTGCGGCATATGGGGATACAACGCCAATTTTTTCCAAATTCTTTTCTCCTGCTCTTATAATTTCAATAAATTTCTTTTCATCTCCATCTTGAATTACAGGCAAAAGTTCTTTGACTAATCTTTCCTGATCATTAAGTATTTTCTCGATTCTTGGTTTAGCTAATTCAATCATCTCTTTTGTAGATTCCTTTGGCTTACCGGTATTAATTAATACAAAATTCTTTGCTAGTTTATTAGGGACAGTAATACCGCCAAAGATTACGGTTTTATTGTCAGCACCTGAAGGATTGCCATGAAAGACTTTTTCTGCCTCAAAGGTTAGTTTGTTAATTAAATTCAAATCCCATTTAACTTTCAGAAAGACAAGTAAGGCGCCGATATAAGCTGCTGATACGGCTGCAGATGAGCCCAGGCCTGCCCCAATCGGGATATCTGAAGTTATAGTTAATTCGTACGGAGGTATTTTTTTTAGTGCGAAGCGCGAAGCTTTGCTTATCTTAAGCTCTTTTTTAACAATCGGCTCAATAATTTTTGTGAGATTAGATACACCTCCGAGGTGGGCTTTGGCTCCTCGGAGGTGGACTGTGACACGCAGGTCAATTGTTGTTAAAAGTGCCGGTTTACCGTAAACAACTGTATGTTCCCCAAGCAGATGAATTTTCCCCGGCGCTGAGACTTTGATCATACAGGTTTGCCTTTAATTCCGTATTCTATCACTTTATCAAGACCGACTTTACCTAATTTCCGGACAACAGTGACAATTTTTTGACCTGGTTTTAAGTGTTTTTCTTCGTATTCAACCAACTGCAAGGGCATCCGGTCGGTTACCAGTCCTGAGCCTGCCGAAGGAGAAAATTCCACAATTGCCACCGGATAAGGAGCTTCATGTTCAAAGCCGGCAGGTGCTATAAATATTTTAGTCCACACGACAATTTTACCTGTCTTTCCAAGGTAATTCTTAATATTTTTATGATGTCTCCAAACTGTAACAGGACTACTCATAGGTCGGCTTTGCCTCCAATGTAAAATGTACAATGTAAAATGTACAATGTAGAAAACAGAAGCAATAATTGTAATTTGAATTGTAAATTGTACATTGTAAATTGTTAATTTTGTAGTACGTGTACTACGACCGTTGCTCCTGTGCCTCCTACATTCTGGGTCAAGCCAATATTTGCATTTTTAACTTGCCGTTGACCGGCAGTTTCTCTAAGTTGCTGAGTAATCTCAATAATCTGTTTGACTCCTGTTGCCCCAACCGGATGACCGCAGGCTTTAAGCCCCCCGGATGTATTAACAGGGCATTTGCCGCCGAGCCTGGTGGCATTACTGGCAATAAATTTGCCTCCGGCGCCGGGGGAACAAAAACCTAAATCTTCCATAGCTAAAATTTCCGCAATAGTAAAACAATCATGAACCTCAGCTATTTTAATGTCTTTTATTTCTACTCCCGCTTGTTTGAGAGCTGTCTTTGAGGCAATTTGGGTAGCTTTTAACTCTGTTAAGCTTTCTCTTTCTGCCAGATCTATGGTATCTGAGGCAACTGCGCTGCCTGTGATATACACGCCTTTTTTGGAATCGTCGGCAGAAAGTACGACTGCAGCTGCTCCGTCTGTAATAGGGGAGCAGTCAAGTAAAGTAATAGGGGAAGATATGAGGCTGCTTTCCAGCACTTGCTCAACCGTAATTTCAAAAGGATATTGAGCCATTTTATTTAAAGATGCATGGTAGTGATTTTTTACGGCAATATTAGCCAGCTGCTTTCTGGTTGTGCCGTATTTTTGCATATGGGCTTCCGCCATCAGAGCATAGAGAGCCGGAAAAGTCAGGCCGGCTTTGCGTTCTTTTGAAGATCCGGCTCCCATTAAAGCCCAGGTGATTTGAGTGATTGGCGCATCAGACATCTTCTCTGCCCCCACTACCAGGATATTTTTATATGTGCCTGCTAATATGCCCTGAATTGCCAGATGTACGGCCAGCCCTCCTGAGGCGCAGGCTCCCTCAATGCGGAAGGAAGCGCAGGAGAGTCCCAAAGAAGAGGCTATAACCGGTCCTAAATGGTCTTGTCCGGCAATTTTGCCGATTAACATATTACCCACAAAAACAGCATCTATCTGGCTAAGCGCTAAACGCGAATCGCTAATAGCTTCTTTAGAAGCTTCAAGGGCCAGATCCAGCAAAGACTTGTCCCAAATTTCTCCAAATTTTGTTAAACCAACACCGGCTACTTTTATTTTCATATTCTGAATTTATTTATTATATTCCTGGCTACCAGTGAATAATCTATCATCTTTTTATTCTGAATTTGGCTTTGGACATTATTGATATTCTTTCTTTGGAATCTCTTTAACAAAGGAGTCGTTTTAAAGTAAAAAGCGTCAGCTCCGGCGCCTGATCCGTATGAGCACATAAAAATTTTTGTGTATGGCTTGGCAATATCCAAAGTAGCGGCCAGTCCGACCATGGATGAAGCAGAATAAGGGTTGCCGATCTGGGAAACTATAAAGCCGGGCTTGAGCTGGGCCTCACTGAATCCTAATCTTTTGGCAACTTCTTTGGGGAATTTGCCGTTGGGCATATGAAAGATAGCCCAATCAAAATCTGCGGGTTTTAGTTTGGTTTTTGCAAGCAGTAACCTGGCAGCGCCTATGACATGAGTAAAATAGGCTGCCTCTCCGGTAAATCTGCTGCCGTGACTGGGGAACTTCTCAGTATCTCTTCTCCAGAAGTCAGGGGTATCGGATGAATAGGAAGTAAAATCCAAAATATTGGCAATGGTATCTTTGGTACCCAGGATAAAACCGGCTGCAGCTGAGCCGGCTGTATATTCCAAAACATCGGCAGGGCGGGATTGAGCTACATCAGAACCAATAGCCAGACAGTACTTAATTTTTTTTGTTTCAGTAAGTCCGGAAAGCAATTGAATTCCGGCAGTGCCTGCTTTACAGGCAAATTCCAGATCAACTGCCAGCAGATCTTTCCGCAGTCCCAAAATGCCGGCAATGGTGGTGGCGGAGGGTTTAACGGCATAAGGGTGGGATTCGCTGCCCACGGTAATGGCGCCGATTTTGCTTAAATCAAAATTCAAGGGTAATACAGCATTTAAAGTAGCCTCAACCGCCAGAGTCACTGCGTCTTCGTCAACAGAAGCTACAGCTTTTTCATAAACTCCCAAAGATTTTTCTATATCAACTACTTCTTTGCCCCAGGCCGCGGCAATCTGGCTTGGTTTAATTCTGTATTTTGGTATATATACTCCGTAAGAAACTATCCCTGTCATTTTCCTTTCCTTCCCAGTGTTTGATGAGCTTTTACCAAAGACCCTTCAGATAAAGATGCAATCAAAGACAGTTCACCTGCTAAAACAGCGCCGCCAACAACTGTGGCAAATTCCTCTGCACCTTCGGCCTGCATAATTTTTAATGCTTCCTGTTGAGTCGGTAAATTAGTCCCGCCACCAACGGTTCCTACAATCAGAGAGGGAAGATAGATAGAAAAATATAAATCGCCATTTTCCAGCACTTCGGCCGTAGTCACTCCCATACTGCCCTCTACAGTGTGCGCCAAATCCTGGCCGGTGGCTGCGAAAATCGCTGCTATGATATTAGCGTAGTGGCCGTTAAAGCCCAAAGATCCGCTCATAATAGAACCTAATAAACATTTCCTATAAACTACTTCGGCTATATTCTCCGGAGTAGTTTTCAAGACATCTTTTAATATTTTTTTGGATAAAGTAACTTCTGCCCAGACCCTTTTGCCTCTGCCCGAAATGAAGTTTAACCAGGCCGGTTTTTTATCTATACAAAAGTTACCTGAGATCGAAACACACTTGGCGCCGGTCTTTTTTTCTATTAAATCTATTGCTTCCTGGGTGGCAATCGTAGCCATATTCATGCCCATAGCATCAGCCGTATCAAAATAAAACCTCACAAACAAATTCCTGCCAACTACCTGATAATCTGCTTTTAGTAACTTTAAGTGGGAGGAGGTAGAAGCTGCAACTTTTGCCAAGTTTTGAAAGTTTACTTCAATCCAAAGTTTTGTTTTTATAGATTCAGATAAGTTTTTGGTTTTAAAAACAGGTCCCCGGGTAATGCCAATATTTTCTACAAAAACACTTGCTCCACCTGCTTCTGTCACAGCCTTGCAACCCCGGGAAACCGAAGCCACAAGCGCTCCCTCCGTCGTCGCCAAAGGTATGTAATGCAAGACACCTCGAAGGTGGGTTTTGACTCCTTCGAGGTGGATTAACAATGGTCCTGCCACTCCCAAAGGAATTTGGGTTGTGCCGATTAAATTTTCAACATTGGCTGCAACATCAATTTGGCCGGTATTAACAAGACTTATGTTTAACTGTTTTTCCAAAAATTCCCGTCTTTTTTTGGCGCTTTTAAGGTCACGGAGATTTATTTTGCTGCTCATAAAGCCAGATTATACCTCTTTTGTCCAACGTGTGTTAAATTTAGTTAATGGATTCTAACGAATCTGGCAAAGAAGTTGTAGATATCGTTGACAAAAATGGTAAAGTAATAGGGCAAGCAACAAGGAGTGAAGTTTACAAAAAGGGACTATTGCATCCGGCTGTCAATATCGTAGTTGTTAATCAAAAGGGGCAGATATTTATTCAACAAAGAAGCTCCAAAAAAATCCTTCCTTTGTACTGGGATATTAGCGCCAGCGAGCATGTAAAATCCGGAGAGGATTATAAATCAGCGGCTATAAGAGGTTTGAAAGAAGAATTATCAATTATAGCTCCTGTAAAATTGTTAAGGGAAAAACATATACAAAGAAATGAATATATTAAAGAACAAACCTGCTCTATAGAATATGAATTAGTAGAGCTTTATGGTGTCGTCTATGGTGGTAAAATCGTAATCGATAAGGATGAAATTGCAGAAGGGAAATTTATTTCTTTTGAAAAGCTTTGCGAATTAATCAAAAACAATCAAATCAAATTTTCTCCCTGGGGGGCTTGATGAACTAAATTACCTATTACCTTTAATGGAAAGTAAGTTCAGTATATGGTAAGTTTAGCACATGGATTTTGAAAAATATCTTAAAACTACTGCCAAAAAGCTGGACCGTGAAGTAGAAAAGATCTTAAAAGAACAGTTAGAAAAAGCAGAGAAAACGGATAAAAAATTAGTTCCTCTGCTGCAAGCTTTTGCAAAAACATGTCAGGGCGGTAAAAGAATCAGGGGAGTGTTGGTGATACTAGGGTACGAGATAGCAAGGGGAAAGGAAGAAATAATAAAAATTGGGGCTGCTTATGAAATCATGCATGGTGCTATTTTAATCCATGATGATATTATTGACCAAAGTATCACGCGGCGCAATCGATCCTCGTTATATCAGACTTTGGGGGGCAATCACTATGGTATCTCGCAGGCAATTAGTTTAGGGGATTATGGTTTTTTCCTGGCTTTTAAGATTATTGCAGATACCAAAGCCGGCGGATTATTTTCTCAAGTTATGATGGAAACAGCTTTTGGGCAGATGCTTGAACTAAAAAAAGCCAATCCGTTGCTTGTGATGAAGCTTAAAACAGCATGTTATACTATTGCCGGGCCAATGCAAATAGGAGCGGTTTTGGCCGGAGCGGGTGTAAAATTAATCAGGGCATTAGGGGAGTTCGGAGAGAATTTAGGAATAGCTTATCAAATTAAGGATGATATTTTAGACGGAGATGTTAAATCTCCCGAAAAAGCCAAAGAACAAGCAGGAGAATATAAAAATAAAGCTATGAAAGTATTGCCGGAGATTACCAAAGATAAGAATATGAGTAAATTATTAGAACAGATGGGAGAATACTTGGTCCGGAGAACCAAGTAAATTAACCTAATTACTAATTAACCTAATTTCTAAATAATGTCTAATTAAAAATTTAATATTTAGACATTGGGATTTGATTAGAAATTAGAAATTAAAAATTAGAAATTTTTGCAAATATAGAAACATATGGTTAAGACTAAGCTTAAATCAAACAATCAAAACATTCCCCAACATATAGCAATCATAATGGATGGGAACAGAAGATGGGCCAGGGCAAAAGGATTGCCGGATATTAAAGGGCATGAGGCCGGTTCGGAAACTTTAGAAAAA